>CAYRNE010000327.1:0-3778 GCA_964425245.1 uncultured Devosia sp. | reverse complement strand
CGCCCCCGCCATATGCCGCTATCCGGCCTTGCGGCGTGCGGGCGCCTTGGCGGCGGATTTGGTCGCGGTCTTTTTTGCGGCCGTCTTGCCAGCAGTTGCGGCCTTTTTGGCCGCCGGCTTGCTTTCGGCGGGCGGCTTGCCCTGGCCCAGGCTCGCCTTCAGCGCATCCATGAGGTTGATGACGTTGCCGCGCTCGGGAGCCGCCGCAACCACCGGCTTGTGGCCCTTGAGCTTCTCCTTGATCATCTCGCGACGCGCCGTTTCGTAGCGGTCCTCGTAGTCCTTGATGTCGAACGCCTTGACCTTTTGCTCGATCAGTTTTTCCGCAAGCTGGAGCATCTCCTTGTCGGCCTTGGCGTCGGGAATATCCTCGAAGTAGGCCGCCGCCGACCGGACCTCCTCCGCCATGCGCAGCGTCTGCACCATCATGCCCTTGTCATAGGCGCCGATGGTGACGACCCGCTCGCGGTTCGCCATGACGAGGCGCGCGATCGCGAGCTTGTTGGCCTCGCGCATCGCCTCGCGCAGGACGATGAACGTCTCTTCCGCCATCGCGCCATCCGGCGCGAGGTAGTACGGTGCATCCTGGTAGAGCGGCTCGACCTCGCTGGCATCGACGAAGGCCTCGATGTTGAGCGTGTGGTTGGCTTCGATGCGCACCGCCTCGAGGTCGCTGTCCTCGATGATGACGTATTGCTTGTCTTCGTATTGGTAACCGCGCACGAGGTCGGAGCGCTCGACGAGCCCCAGTTCGGGGTCGACCGGCTTCATGTTGATCCGGTTGTGCGTGTCCTTGTGGAGCTGATTGAAGCGGATGCGCTCGCTGGTCGAGGTGGCCGGATAGAGCCGCACCGGGCAGCTCACGAGGCTCAGCTTGATGTAACCCTTCCAGGTGGCTCTCGGGGCCATCTTTCGTCTCCTACGCCATTACTTCGGCTGCTTGAGCGCCGCCGCCAGATCGCCGGCCGCCTGATCCATCGCCGCCCATGGATCGCCGGAAAGGTTCAGGATTTCCGGCAAAGTAGAATAATTCAAATCCTCCGGAGCGTCGATGGATCGTAAATCACCCCAGTTAACGGGAGTAGAAGCCGGAAGGTTCTGGCGCGCCCGGAGGCTGTAGGGGGCAACGGCGGTCGCCAGCCGTCCGTTGCGGTGAAAGTCGATGAAGATGCGCCGCGTCCGCTTGCCCTTGGCCATGTTGACCACGAACGTGTCGGGGTGCGCCTTGGCGATCGCAGTAGCGATCTCCCCGGTGCCGGTATGGACCTTCTTCCAGTCGAGCTTCGGCTTCAGCGGCACCACGACGTGCAGCCCCTTGCCGCCTGAGGTTTTGACGAACGGGTTCAGCCCGATTCGCTCAAGGTGTTCCTTCACGACGAAAGCGGCGTCGACCACGTTCCGCCACTTCACGCCCTCGCCCGGATCGAGATCGAAGATGATGCGATCCGGCTTTTCCAGTTCCCGCCAGTGGCAGCCCCAGGTGTGAAACTCGATGACGCCGAACTGCGCCAGCGCGACGTAGGCTTTGGCGTCCTCGACCGCGATGTAGGTGCGCTTCTCGCCGTCCTCGCTGCTCAGCGTCTCGAACGTCGCCATCGATTTCGGCATGCCGTGAAACGGGTGCCGCTGGAAGAACAGGTCGTCCATCCTGCCGGTCGGGCTGCGCACGAGCGACACCGGCCGGCCCATGATGTGAGGCAGCATGAAATCGCCGGCCAACGCGTAGTAGACGGCGACGTCCAGCTTGGTCGGGCCGGTCTTGCCGAAGAGGCGCCGCGTCGGATTGGTGATCGAGATCGAGGCGAGGTCTTCGTCGGAAATAAGCCGCACGCGTTCGGGTGCGGCATCGGCGCGCGTGAATTCGGGCTCGCGCAGACCCTTGAAGACGCCATGCCGGATGCTGCCGTCGCCAGTGATGTTGGAATAGGCAACGTGCGCGGTCAGCACGGGCCGCACGGGGATGACGTCCCTGGTCATGCGGTCGAGCTTGTGGCCGCCCGATTCGAGCGGCTTCAGGCGCTTGAGCAGCATCGCCATCGTCGAGGCGTCGAAGCCGGTCCCGACGTTGCCGCGATAGACCAGCTCGCCCTCGACCCATTCGCCGAGCGCGAGGGCGCCGAGCCCGCCGGCCGCCGCCGAGGCCGTATAGCCGACGATCGGGAAGTCGGCGACCTTCGGCGCCTTGACCTTGAGCCAGGTCTTGGACCGCATCTGGACGTAAGGCGAATCCTCGCGCTTGGAGAGAATGCCTTCGAGACCGAGTTCGGCGGCCTGCTCGAACAGGGCCTTGCCGTCGCCGCCGACGTGATCGGAGAAGTGGATGGCGGACGCGGGGCCTGCCACCGGCGCCAGCAATGCGCGCAGCTGCTCCTTGCGGTCGATCAGTTTCGCCTTCGTCAGGCCGTAGCCGTCGAGATGCACGAGGTCGAAGGCGAAGAAAGTCAGCCGCTCGCCGGCATGCTCGCCGAGCGCCCGCTGCAGGTCCTCGAAGTGCGTGACGCCGTTCTCGTCGACGACGACGATTTCGCCGTCGATGATCGCTTCCTTGCAGGGAAGGGCCTCGAAGGCGTGCGCCAGCACGCCGTAGCGGTCGGTCCAGTCGAGCCCGGTCCGGGTCAGCAGCCGGACCGTTCCGTTCCTGACGAAGGCGAGCGTGCGGTAGCCGTCGAACTTGATCTCATGCAACCAGCCGGTTGCATCGCGCGGCGGCGCGTCGGCCTGCGTCGCGAGCTGCGGTTTGAACTTCGTCGGCATCACCGCCTTGGCCGCGCCCTTCACCTTGCCGGGAGCGAGCTTCACCGTGGCGGAGGCGGCAGGCGGCGCGGCTGCTTCCCTGGCCACTGCGCCCGCTTCCAGTTCCTCCGGCGTGAGGCCGGACTTCACGCTCTCGGGACGCTCGGCAACGATGTCGCGTTCGGTGTCGACGCCGGCGTCCTTCTCCTTGATGAACAGCCAGTTCGACTTCTTGTCGCCGGGCTTGGGCTTCAGCCGCACCAGGACCCAACCGCCGTTGAGCTTCTGCCCATAGAGGCGGAACTTGAAGTCACCCTTCTTCATCCCGGCGTCGACGTCGCCCATCGGCGCCCACTCGCCGGTGTCCCATACGATCATCGGGCCGCCGCCATACTCGCCCTTGGGGATCACCGCCTCAAAGTCGATGTACTCGAGCGGGTGGTCCTCGGTCTGGACGGCGTAGCGCTTGTCGGCGGGGTTCAGCGACGGGCCCTTGGGCACCGCCCAGCTCAGCAGCACGCCATTGTGCTCGAGCCTCAGGTCGTAGTGGTCTGCCGTCGCCTGATGATGGTGGATGACGAAGCGGCGGCTCCCCCCGCGCGCTACGGCGCCCTTGGGTTCCGGGGTCTTCGAGAAGTCGCGCTTCTGGCGGTAAGTCGTTAGGGAGTCGCGGGTCGGCATGGCCGGAAAGGTAAGCACCCCGCCCGAAAGAGACAATCGCTCCTTCGGCGGCGATCGGGCGACCCGAGGGCCGTCCGATCGCATTCTCCGCTGGCAGCGAGCCACCGCTGCCGTGCACTCCGCTTACTCGGCGGCGACGCGGGGCGCGACCTCGGCCATCGCCGGGCGCCTCGCCTCAGTGCGGCCGTAGGCGGCATAGAGCGCGAGGCCGACGAAGGTGAGGCCGCCGACGAGGTTGCCCGCGACCGTCGGGATCTCGTTCCAGACGAGGTAGTCCCAGAACGAGAAATTGCCGCCCAGCATAATGCCCGAGGGGAAGAGGTACATGTTCACGATGGAGTGCTCGAAGCCCATGTAGAAGAAC
>CAYRNE010000326.1:0-3791 GCA_964425245.1 uncultured Devosia sp. | reverse complement strand
GCTCGAAGGCACCGCAATCGTCCTCGCCGATCTCGTCGACCATCACCATCACGAGCCCGTGCCGCATAGCCCGCGTGCCGTGCTCAAGGCGCAGCTCGCGCGGCTCGAGAAGCACGGCCTCACCGCCAACTTCGCGTCCGAGCTCGAATTCTACCTCTTCGACGAGAGCTTCCGGTCGGCCTTCGACATGGGCTATCGGAATCTCACGACCGCGGGCTACTACATCCAGGACTACCACGTCTTCCAGACGACCAAGGAAGAGGGCGTGCTCCGCGATATGCGGCGTCTGCTCCAGGCCTCAGGAATTCCGGTCGAGAACTCAAAGGGCGAATGGGGCCCGGGGCAGGAAGAACTCAATGTCCGCTATGCCGATGCGCTGACGATGGCCGACCGGCACGTCGTGATGAAGAACGCGATGAAGGAAATCGCGCATCTTCACGGCAAGGCCATCACTTTCATGGCGAAGTGGGACTACAACCTCGCAGGCTCCTCCAGTCACGTCCACATGAGCCTCGCCCAGCGCGGCAAGAACATCTTCTTCGATCCAAAGGCCGAGCGCGGCATGTCGGCAACGATGCAGCATTTCGTCGCCGGACTGCTGCATTATGCGACCGACGTCACATATTTCCTCGCGCCGTACGTCAACTCCTACAAGCGGTTCCAGGTCGGCACCTTCGCGCCGACCAAGGCGATCTGGAGCGGCGACAACCGCACCGCCGGTTTCCGACTCTGCGGCGAGGGGACAAAGGGCATCCGCATCGAGTGCCGGATCGGCGGCGCCGATCTCAACCCTTATCTCGCCTTCGCCGCTCTGCTTGCCGCCGGGCTCCGCGGCATCGAGGACAAGTTGCCGCTGGAGCCGCCCTTCAACGGCGACGCCTATCACGGGCGAAAGCTGCGCGAGGTCCCGAAGACCCTGCGGGGCGCGATCGAGGCCCTGCGCAAATCGAAGATGCTCAAGGAGGCGCTGGGGGAAAACGTCGTCGGGCACTATCTCCATACGGCCGAATGGGAGCAGTTCGAGTATGACCGCCGGGTGACGGACTGGGAGCTGAAACGGGGCTTCGAGCGGACATAGCCTGTTTGACACACACAGTGTAACACACTACCTCTCGCAAGCGGCAGAGGAGGTGAGCATGTCGAAATACGAACCCCTGAAGAGCTACCTGCAATCGAGGCACCCTCGCGAAATCCGGATGAGCTTTGCGGAGATCGAAGCGGTGATCGGCGACAAGCTCCCCGAAAAGTCGAAGGCGCATCGGGCATGGTGGAGCAACAATCCCAGCAACAGCGTAATGACCAAGGCCTGGCTGGCCGCAGGGTACAGGAGTGCGCTCGTCGATGTCGCAGGAGAGAAAGTGACGTTCGTGCCGAGCAACCACCAGTCCGGCTTCGGCGAGAAGGAGCAGGCCCCCTTCGACACCGCGAAACCGGCGTCGCGGGGTGGCACGCGTCCGAGCCAAAAGCCCGTACGCCATCCGGCGTTCGGCGTTTGGAAGGGAAAGGTGACGCTGCTGCCGGACTACGACTACACGCGGCCGGCTGATCCCGATTGGGGCAGGGTCTATGAGGATTGAACCACTCCTTCTCGATACCTGTGCCGTCATCTGGACGGCGCTGGATGCGGACATCCGGCCGGAGGCCGAGCAGGCCATCACGTCCGCCGCCCGGACAGGAGTTGACGTCATGGTGTCGCCCATTTCCGCTTGGGAGCTTGGTCTGCTTGCGGCGCGGAGCAAACTGCCCGCCACACAGAGCCCCGTCGCCCTGTTCCAGGAATTCATCGAGCGCCCTGGCATCGCTCTCGAAAGACTGACACCCGATATCCTGATCGACTCGTCGTTTCTCCCTGGTGACTTCCACAACGACCCGGCAGACCGGATCATCATCGCGACGGCGAGAGCTTTCGGTTTGACTGTCGTCACCCGCGACAAGGCAATTCTCGACTACGCACGGCAGGGATACGTGCGGGCAATCAACTGTTAGACAGGACAAGACCATGACCGAAACGGTCAAGATCATCTCGCCCATCGACGGGCGGGTTTATGCGGAGCGGCCGGTCGCCACCGGCGCCCAGATCGAGGCCGCGGTGGCGCGGGCGAAGCATGCGCGCCGCGCCTGGGCCGAGGTCACGATCAGGGAGCGCGCCACGTATCTCGAGCACTTCCTCGACGCGCTCCTCGGCATGAACGACGCGATCGTCACCGAGCTTGCCTGGCAGATGGGCCGCCCCGTCCGCTATGGCGGGGAGAGGCGCGGCGTCGAGGAACGCGCGCGGCACATGATCTCCATTGCCGAGGAAGCGCTGGCGCCCTCGATGCGGCCGGCCAAGGACGGGTTCGAGCGCTGGATCGCGCGCGAACCGCTCGGCACCGTGATGGTCATCGCGCCGTGGAACTACCCGTACCTCACCGCGATCAATTCGATCGTCCCGGGGCTCATGGCCGGCAACGCGATCATCCTCAAGCATGCCAGCCAGACGCTTCTCGTCGGCGAGCGCTTCGCGCAGGCGACGCAGGCGGCGGGATTGCCCGAGGGGCTGTTCCAGAACCTCGTCCTCAGCCACGCCGACACCGAGAAACTGATCGGCTCGGGCGAGATCGACCATATCAATTTCACCGGCTCGGTCGAGGGCGGGCGGCGGATCGAGAAGGCGGCGGCGGGGACGTTCGCGACGCTCGGCCTCGAGCTCGGCGGCAAGGATCCGGCGTATGTGCGGGCGGACGCGAACCTGCCTCACGCCATCGAGAATCTCGTCGACGGCTCGTTCTTCAACTCGGGCCAAAGCTGCTGCGGCATCGAGCGCATCTACGTCCATGCCGACGTCTACGATCCCTTCGTCGAGGGCTTCGTCGAGACGGCCAGGGGCTGGACGCTCGGCAATCCGCTGGAGCCTGATACGGTCGTCGGCCCGATGGCGCATCAGCGCTTTGCCGACATCGTGCGGGGCCAGACCGAGGAAGCCCTGCGCAAGGGCGCGACGGCGCACCTCAGGACGAAATACCCCGGCGACGCGGCCGGCTCGCCCTATCTCGCGCCCGAGGTGCTGACCGGCGTGAACCACCAGATGAGTGTCATGCGCGAGGAGAGTTTCGGCCCTGTCGTCGGCATCATGAAGGTCGCCGACGACGAGGAGGCGATCACCCTGATGAACGACAGCCCCTACGGGCTCTCCGCCTCGATCTGGACCGCCGACCTCGATGAGGCCGGCCGCATTGGCGCGCGGGTCGAGACTGGCACCGTCTATGCCAACCGCTGCGACTACCTCGACCCGGCGCTGGTCTGGACCGGCGTAAAGGAAACCGGCAAGGGCGGCACGCTGAGCGAGATCGGCTACGCCAACCTGACGCAGCCAAAGAGCTATCACCTGAGGAAAGTCTGACGACCATGGCCACACGCGCCAACTGGAACTACCCGACCGCCGTGCGCTTCGGCGCCGGCCGCATCGCCGAGCTGCCGGACGCGCTGAAGAGCGCGGGCATCTCGAAACCTTTGCTCGTCACTGACGCCGGGCTAGCGAACCTGCCGGTGACGAAGAGGACGCTGTCGATCCTCGAAGGCGCCGGCACCCCGATCGCGGTCTTTTCCGACGTGAAGCCCAACCCCGTTGCAGCCAATGTCGAGGTCGGCATCGCGGCGCTGCGGGAGGGCGGGCACGACGGCGTGATCGCCTTCGGCGGCGGCTCCGGACTCGACACGGCCAAGGTCATTGCCTTCATGGCCGGCCAGACGCGCCCGATGTGGGACTTCGAGGACATCGGCGACTGGTGGACGCGCGCCGACCCCAAGGG
>CAYRNE010000325.1:0-3791 GCA_964425245.1 uncultured Devosia sp. | reverse complement strand
AAGGCCCTTCATTGCGGTTGCGCTTCCTGGCAACAAGCGGGGGCTCTCCGAGCGGATCGTAAATCTTTTGTCTCAGGTTGGTCTGTCCGATCGATGTGTGAGAGAGGCGAACAGAGCGGAGATCGAACGGCTCGTTCGACAGCCGATTGACTGGCAAGCCGTAGGGCACGAATGCGCGGCGATGCCTCAACGGCACGCGAGCCTCGTTCTCTCTCATCCGGACTATGACCGTCGGCCCCGGAATCGCACCGGGTCTGCTGACCCCCCGATCGAGGCGGGGGCGCTCGCGGGCTCCGCGGATCGCTCCGCTTACCGCCGGTGGGGACTTTCACCCCGCCCTGAGAACGTGTTCGCCACTCCGGACGGAGCGGCAGGAGAGACATAGGCGTATCGCCCGCCCGGCGCAACCCAGGGCATGCGCAGCCCGGAGCCGCTATCTGGGCATCACTTCCTGCACGCTGTAGTGGATGCTCTGGAAGACGATCCGCCCATCCTCGACGACGAAGCTGTCGGCGCCGTCCTCGACGCTCTTGCCCGGTTCGCGTGCGCGCCAGGCGATGAACCCGAATCGTCCGTGCGTCAGGAGCGACACGATCTCGTAACGGTGCGGGACGGTCCGGCGCAGCCGCTTGTGGAGTTCGCGGACCCCATCGGCCCCAAAGCGGGCGCCGTCGCTGGTCAGGACCGCGACCTCGTCCGCATAATTGTGGCGGATATCGCCGTCGATGTCGTTGTCCATGCGCCGGCGGAGGTGATCCTCGATGACCTCCGCCGTCGTGCGGCCGGCCTCGTCAGCGGACGAGGGCATGGTCAATGCTTGGCCTCTTCCCCGGCCTCGCGCAGGCTCACGAACCGCTCGGTGACGTCGGGCAGGTGATCCTCGAGCCAGTCCGCCATCGCCATTTCTTCTTCGAGGTTCTGCTGCAGAGGCTCGACGGCCTCGGTCTCGCCCGCCGCCTCGGCCAGCTGGATGAGCGAGTTGTAGGCAGCGATCTCGTAGTTCTCGAAGGCGAAGTTGGCAAAGGACTGCTTGAGAATCTCGTCTCCGGCAGGCGCGTGACCGAGCGAGGCCAGCCCGCCCATCATCGAAAGCGCCGCGTCCTTGAGGGCGGATGGCGATTCACCCATCCGCTCGAGCACGCTTTCGAGCCGCTCGATCTGGCTCTCGGTCTCGCTGCGGTGCTGTTGCAGCCGGGCCAGCACCTCGGGGTAGTGCTCGATCCGCTTGATTTGCGGTTCCATGATCGAGAGGGCCTGCTTTTCCATTGCATGCGCGTTGCGCAGGCCGGTCAGGAAGATGTCGCGGGCTTCCCCGCCGTCGAGTTGTGCCATTTTGCCAGCTCCGGGTTGGGTTCGGTCAGCCAACCCGGGTAAGGGCGATTGGTTCCGCCCTACGGGCCGGTGGGCCTGGGCCGGCGCAGCTGCAGCAGCGTGGCCGTGAGCACACCGAGCGCCACGACGCCGATGATGATGGTCGCGAGCGCATTGACGTCGGGCGAGACGCCGAGGCGGATCTTGGAGAAGATCACCATGGGCAGCGTCGACGACCCGGGTCCGGAGACGAAGCTTGCGATCACGAGGTCGTCGAACGAGAGCGTGAAGGCGAGCAGCCAGCCCGAGATCAGCGCCGGCGCGATGATCGGCAGCGTGATATCGAAGAAGACCCGGGCGGGCGTCGCCCCGAGGTCCTGGGCTGCTTCCTCGAGGCTGATGTCGAGGTCGTAGAGGCGGGACTGGACGACAACCGTCACGAAGGCGGTGCAGAAGGTCGCATGCGCGATGATCACGGTCAGCGTGCCGCGCCCGGAGGGCCAGCCGAGGAAGCGCTCCATGGTCACGAAGAGCAACAGCAGCGAGACGCCGGTGATGACGTCCGGCATGACGAGCGGGGCCGAGACCATGCCCGACAGCATGGTGCGTCCGCGGAAGCGGCCGAGCCGCACCAGCGCCACGGCGCAGAGGGTGCCGAGGATCAGCGCAATGGTCGCGCTCACCGCCGCGATCTGCAGGCTCAGCCAGGCGCCGGCGAGAAGCTGCGGGTCGTTGAGCATCTCGCCATACCACTTGGTCGAGAAGTGGCTCCAGACAGTGACGAGGCGGCTTTCGTTGAAGGAGAAGACGACCAGCGACACGATCGGCGCGTAGAGGAACGCGAAGCCGAGGACGGTAGCGATGGGGAGAAACCAGCCGCGCCGCATCAGCGTCTCTCGACCACGGCGCGCTGCGCGTTCTGCAGCAGCATGATGGGTATGACGACGACGAGCAGCATGGCAAAGGCGACCGCGGCCGCCACCGGCCAGTCGCGGTTGGAGAAGAACTCGTCCCAGAGGACGCGCCCGATCATCAGCGTGCCGGGGCCCCCCAGCAGGGCAGGAATGACGAACTCGCCGATCGCCGGGATGAAGACCAGCAGCGCGCCGGCGATGATGCCGGGCAGCGAAAGCGGCAGCGTGATGGTGAGCAAGGTCCAGAGCGGGCGCGCGCCGAGGTCGGCCGAGGCCTCGAGCAGCGACTGATCGAGCTTCACGAGCGTCGTATAGAGCGGCAGGATCATGAACGGCAGGTAGGTGTAGACGATCCCAACATAGACCGCGAAATCGGTCTGCATCATCACGATCGGCTCGTTGATCAGGCCGAGCGCCATGAGGGTGTTGTTGATCACCCCGTTGCCGCGCATGAAGCCGATCCAGGCATAAACGCGCAGCAGGAACGACGTCCAGAACGGCAGGATGACCAGCATCAGCAGCACATTGCGCCACTTCTCCGGCGCCCGGGCGATGAAATAGGCCATGGGATAGCCGATCAGCAGCGCGATCAGCGTCGAGATGAAAGCGATCTTGATCGAATTGAGGTAGGCGTTGACGTAGAGCGAATCGCTCAGGAGAAACAAATAGTTGGTGAGATTGAGCGTTAGCGTAACGGCGCCGTCGGCAAAGCTCAGCAGGTCGGAATAGGGCGGCTGGCCGAATTCCTTGAGGCTCAGCGAAATACCGAACACGATGCCGAGCGGCACGAGGAAGAAGATGGTGAGCCACACGGCCGGAACGGCGATCACGAGGGCGCGGCCGGTCAGGCCCGCCGAGGCCAGCCGCCGGCGCACGATGGTCCAGGGGAGGTGGCGTTCGGGGAGCGGCGCGGCTTCCGAGGTCATGAGACGAGCACCGAGCCGGCGCTGCCGCCCCAGCTCGCCCAGACTTCCTCGTCCCAGCTGATCGCGTCGGGGTCGCCGCGCAGGGCGTTCGCCTTGGTGACGCGCAGGTATTTGCCGTTGTCGAGGCGGACCTGGTAGACGGTCATGTCCCCGAGATAGGCGATGTCCTCGACCATGCCGTGCACGCGGTTGGCGCCGTCCGGCGCGAGGTCGCCATCGGGCCGCTCGCGCGTCAGGCGGATCTTCTCGGGGCGGATCGCCCACCAGAGGATCTGGTCGGGCGCACAGTCGACGCCATGCTCGACGTAGATGTCGCAGCCGAGCTCGGCCGAGCGGATACGCACATGATCGGGCTCGTCCTCGGTGACGACTCCCTCGACCATGTTCACCGATCCGATGAAGCCGGCGACGAAGCGCGAATTGGGGAATTCGTAGATGTCGGTCGGCTCGCCGATCATGGCGATCTCGCCCTGGTTCATCACTCCGATGCGGGTGGCAAGGCTCATCGCCTCTTCCTGGTCGTGCGTGACGACGACGAAGGTAATCCCGAGCCGGTCCTGGATGCCCATCAGCTCGAACTGCGTGTGCTCGCGCAGCTTCTTGTCCAGCGCCGCGAGCGGCTCGTCGAGCAGCAGCACCT
>CAYRNE010000324.1:0-3803 GCA_964425245.1 uncultured Devosia sp. | reverse complement strand
CCTTCAACGTCTTCATGGACGACGTGAACGAATGGGGCGTCGCCGCGCTCGAACGGGCCGCCGAGGGGCTCCGTTGCGCCACCGGCGTCCACATCTGCTACGGCTATGGCATCAAGGCCAACCTCGACTGGAAGGAAACGCTGGGTTCCGAGTGGCGGCAGTACGAGGAGACCTTCCCGGCGATCAACAACAGCACGATCCAGCAGGTGTCGCTCGAATGCGCCAATTCCCGCGTTCCCGCCTCGCTCATGGCGCTGCTCAAGGACAAGGTGGTGATGGTGGGCGCCATCGACGTCGCGACCAGCCGCGTCGAGACGCCTGAGGAGGTGGCGGCGACGATCGCGACGGCGCTCGAATTCGTGGATGCCGAGCGGCTCAGCCCCTGCACCAATTGCGGCCTCGCGCCCCTGCCGCGCGAGGTAGCCGTGGCAAAGCTCCGCGCGCTGGGCGCGGGGGCGGCACTGGCGCGGTCACGCCTGTGAAGGAGCGTTCGGACGCGGCTCCCCTCTCCCGCGAGTGGAGGGGCCGGGGATGGAGGTCAATTGAAGCGGCGTCCTTGGGGATGACTCCCCACTCAGCTTCGCCAGGTCGCTTTGCTTCCGGCTTTGCTATCCACCCTCGCGCTACAAGGGCTTTGCGCGCGAGCTGGCAGGGAGCTTCCCGGCCGTCGGCTGCCTCGCCATTGCGACGTGTGGCACGCCGAACTACGGACGTGAGCGACATCCCCACGCTCGAGGTCGCCGACTACATCACCACCGTGATCTTTTCGCTCGCGCGCGTCACGCCGGTATAGAGCCAGCGGCGGCGGTCCTCGCGGAAGACGAAGCTCTCGTCGAAGAGATAGACGCTGTCCCACTGCGACCCTTGCGCCTTGTGGACCGTCAGGCAGTAGCCGAAGGTGAATTCGTCGAGCCCGCGGCGCTCGGGCCAGGTCAGCGTGTCCTCCTCGCCCGAGAAGAACTTGGCGTGGGTGATGGCGCGGGTCTTCGGTTTGGCCCTCGATGTCGGGTCGTCCGGATCGAGCAGGAAAGACCAGCGGTTGCCGGACCGCTTCTTCACGTCGGCGGCGATCCAGATCTGGCCGTTGAGAAAGCTCTTGCGCGGATTGTTCCTCAGACAGACCAGCCGGTCGCCGACGACGGGCTCGTGCTCCGGCAGGCCCTTCAGCTCGCGCAGCCGGTCGTTGTAGTCGACGCGCGTCTTGTTGCGTCCCACCAGCACCTGATCGGCGTCCAGCACGGCGCCGCGATCGACGCCGGCCTTCGGGATGACCACCGACTCGCCATAGCGGCCGTAATCGAGATAGCCGCCTTCGCGGATGTCGATCGACATGCGGATGATCGGGTTGTCGGCCGCCTGCCGGTGAATCTCGGTCAGCATGACGTCGGGCTCTTCGGCGGTGAAGAAGCCCGCGCCCTGCACCGGCGGCAGCTGGAACGGGTCGCCCAGCACCAGCACCTTGGTGCCGAAGCTCAAAAGATCGCGGCCGAGGTTCTCGTCGACCATCGACACCTCGTCGATGACGATGAGGTCGGCTTCCGCAGCCTCGCTTTCGGGATCGAGCGCGAAGCGGGGCTCACCCTCCTTGTCGGAGACGAGGGTGTAGATCAGCGAGTGGATGGTCGAGGCGCCGCGGCAGCCGTTCCTGCGCATGACCAGCGCAGCCTTGCCGGTAAACGCGGCATACTTCACCGACTTGACGCCCTGTGCGAGATGGCGCGCGAGCGTCGATTTTCCCGTGCCCGCCCAGCCGAAGAGGCGAAAGACCTGCGGGCCCGACCTGTCCTTGAGCCACGCCGAGACCGCGAGCAGCGCCGCGTCCTGCTGGGGCGACCACTCGGGCATCAGACGATGGTGGTCCTTACCGAAGCGACGCCCTCGATCGTGCCTTCGAGCACGTCGTCCCGCACGACCGGGCCGACGCCGGCGGGCGTGCCGGTGAAGATCAGGTCTCCCGGCTTCAGCATGACGAACCCCGAAAGATGCGCGACGAGGCTGGGCACGTCCCAGATCATGTCGGCGAGGTCGCCCGCCTGGCGGGGCTCGCCGTTGACGCTCAACGCGATGCTGCCCTTCGACGGATGGCCGATCCGTGCGGCGGGAACGATATCGGAGATCGGCCCCGAGTGGTCGAAGCCCTTGGCCATGTCCCAGGGCCGCCCGCTCTTCTTGGCCACGGCCTGCAGGTCGCGGCGGGTAAGGTCGATGCCCGCCGCATAGCCGAAGATCACATTGCGCGACGCATCGGGCGAGATTCCTTCTGCCCCGGCGCCGATCGCGACGACGAGTTCGATCTCGTGATGCAGGTCGGTGGTCGCCTGAGGGTACGGCGCGTCGGCCCCGCCGGTCACCAGCGCGTCGGCGGGCTTCGAGAAAAAGAACGGCAGTTCGTTGTCGGGATCGTGGCCCATCTCGCGCGCATGCTCGGCGTAATTGCGCCCGACGCAGAAGACGCGGCGAACCGGAAAGTCGCCTCCGCCTTGGATCGGAACGAAGGTAACGAGCGGCGGAAAGATGTAGTCGGGCATGAGCCTGCCTCCCCCATGACGCGCGGCACCATAGCCAGGCACCACCGGAAACAAAAGCGGAACGTTCGGTGCGAAGGCGCCGCCCAGCTTCGCTGGATCGGGAGCGATGCCGGTCTAGTAGGTCGTGCGGCCGCCGCTCAGATCGAAGACGGATGCGGTGGTAAAGGAATTTTCCTTGCTCACAAGCCACGCGACCATGCTCGCAAGCTCGTCCACTTCGAGGAAACGCCCGCGCGGGATGCGGCTCACCATGTACTCGATGAAGTCCTTGGGCACGTCCTTGAGGATCGGCGTATTTGCCGCCGCCGGGGTGATGGCGTTCACGGCGATGTCGTACTTGGCGACCTCCTTGCCGAGCGACTTCACCATGCCGATCACGCCGGCCTTGCTCGCTGCATAGGCCGACGCGGTCGGGTTGCCCTCCTTGCCGGCAACGGACGAGATATTGACGATGCGGCCGTAATTGCGCTGCTTCATCGAGGGAAGCACCACGCGGTTCACGTAGAACGTGCCGGTGAGGTTGATATCGATGACGCGGCGCCACTCATCGAGTTCGTATTCGTCGAGGTTCGCATTCTTGCCTGGAATGCCGGCCGAGTTGAGCAGGATGGAGACCGGGCCGACTTCCTTTTCCACCCGCGCGTGAGCGGCTTCGAGCCCGGAATAGTCGGTGATGTCCACAACCTCGCTCGAGGCGCCGTCGCCCAGAAGCTCGACCGCCTGCTTCAAAGCGGCCGGGTCCCGGTCCCAGAGGCTGACCCTGGCGCCGGATTCGATGAAGCGCTTCGCCGAGGCGAGGCCGAAACCAGACGCCCCGCCGGTAACGACCGCGACCTGGCCGTTGAGATCGATCTTGTTCATTGAGGATGTCCTGCCCCAGCTGACATGGCAGAAACCGGTTTAGCGGCCTGCGGCGCGAGCGGCAATGACGCCTTCCGGGCAAACGGTTCGCCCGCGACCGCGCGTCGCGCCCGCGGGCGTCCGCCCCTTACGCGGTCCAACCGCCGTCGATGATATGCACGTGGCCGGTCGTATAGGTCGCGCCGGCGAGATAGACGGCGAGATCGGCGACTTCCTCGGGCGCGCCGATGCGGCCGATGGGCTGGCGCGCAATGAACTCGGCGCGCGCCCTTTCGTAGTCCCCCGTTGCCCGGAGCCGATCCTGCAGCGAGGGCGAATCGACCGTGCCTGGGCAGATGGCGTTGATGCGAATGCCCTTGGTCACGTAGTCGGCGGCGACCGACTTGGTCAGCCCGATGACGGCGGCCTTGCTGA
>CAYRNE010000323.1:0-3808 GCA_964425245.1 uncultured Devosia sp. | reverse complement strand
AGCCGACTGAGCCCTCCCCGGCGCCGCGACAGCAAGGCCAGCGCGCCGCCGGCCGCGGCGAGCGCCTGGCCGGCGCGCATCAGCCGCCCGCCTCCGCCGGTACGGTACGGCTCGGCCACATCGCCGATCCGGCGCTCCATCAGCTTCGCGGCGCCCAACTCGACGGCAAGGCCGAGCATGGCTGCTCGACGCGGCAGGCTTTGCTCGGCCGGCGGCGTCGCCAGCAGGCACATGCCACCTGCGGCTGCCGCGCCCGATCCGACGAACATCTTCACGCTCTTCGGCCTCATCCCATGGGACCCGACGGCGATCCCGCTTCTCGGCTCGTTCCTCCATCTGGGCATCTGGCCGCTGCTCATGGGCATAACGATGTGGGTGCAGATGCGGCTCAACCCGCCGCCGCCCGATCCGACACAGGCCATGATCTTCAACTGGATGCCGGTGATCTTCACCTTCATGCTGGGGTCGTTCCCGGCGGGGCTGGTCATCTACTGGGCCTGGAACAACCTGCTGTCGGTGATCCAGCAATACGTTATCATGAAGCGGCACGGAGCGGAGGTGAACCTCCTCGGCAATATCGCCGCGAGCTTCAAGCGCAAGCCCAAGCCCGCCGCATCGGAGAAACCGGCGGGCGGCAAGGCCGGCTGACCGAAAGGTGGACGCCATCTGCCTGATCGCCGCGCCGCGGACGGGCACCAATCACCTGTGCGAGGTGCTGAGGAACTTCAGCGACCTCGCCTCCTACCTCGAACTCTTCGAGCTCAATGGCGCGCACGGAACCGACCCCAGGACCTGGCCGCTGCTGCGCCGCTTCACCGGCGTCGCGTTCGAGAACGACCGCGACCCGGCGCTGATCGCCTTCACGCACGAGCGGCCCGGGGCCTGGCTCGATGCGATGGAGGCGGCTTCGCAACAACTCGGCAAGCGGTTCATGACCTTCAAGCTCTTCCGCCACAACCTGCCCCTCGAACTCATCGAGCGCGAGATCATGCCGCGGCCCGGGCTGCGCGTGATCTTCGTCGTGCGCCGGCAGGTCGACAGCTACGTCTCCTGGATAAAGGCGCTGCACCTCGGCACGTGGAAGGAAGCCGACACAACCGGGCTCAGGCCGACGCTCGACCCGGACGCGTTCGAGCTCTGGCTCGACGAGCAGGAGAGCTGGTACCGGCACTGGCAGGACTACCTCAAGCGGCGCTTCCTCCCCTGCCCCGTGCTGCGCTACGAGACCGACATCGACCAGCCGCCCGAGCGCATCCTGCGGCGCTTCGCGGCGGTGGCGGCGCAGGTCGGGATCGCGCTCAGGCTCCCCGCTGCGGCCGAGCACGCCGGCATGGTGCGCCAGGACCGCTCCGCGTCGCTGGCCGAGAAGGTCGCGAACTGGGCGGAGTTCAACCGCGAAATCTTCGCGCGTGGCCTCGAGCGCCGTGCCTTCGGCTATCCGATCTGAGCCCGGGCGGCGTTTGGCGCTTCCGCTCCGGGCAGCCGACGGATAGTAGGAGCCCATGAACGACAAAGCCTCCTCCGACGCCATCGAAGCCGGCCGGCTGCTCTTCGCCCGGCCGTTCGGCTTCGTCAAAGGCTGCGTCAGGATCGCCGACCTGCCGCCGCCCGACCGGCTGGAGATCGCCTTCGCCGGCCGTTCCAACGTCGGCAAGTCATCGCTGATCAATGCGTTGACCGGGCGCGTCGCGCTCGCGCGCACCTCGAACACGCCGGGCCGAACGCAGGAGCTCAATATCTTCGAGGCCGAGCAGGCGCCGCTTCGCATCGTCGACATGCCGGGCTACGGCTTTGCGCAGGCCCCCAAGGACAAGGTCGCGACCTGGACGAAGCTCATCCACGCTTACCTGACCGGACGCCCGAACCTTCGCCGCGTCTACGTCCTCGTCGATGCGCGGCACGGTATCAAGGCGAACGACAAAACGGTAATGAACGAGCTCGACCGCGCCGCGGTGAGCTACCAGATCGTCCTCACCAAGGCCGACAAGCCGAACGCCCGCGACCTCGAGCGGCTGATCGCGGAGACGAGGGCCGGGATCGCCAAGCGCCCCGCCGCGCATCCGGAAATCATCGTCACCTCGAGCGAGACCCGGCTCGGCATTCCCGAGCTTCGTGCCGAAATCGCCGCCTTGCTCGAGCGTTAGCTACTCGGCGCCCTTGATGATCTTCCAAAGGTAGCTGACATCGAACCGCCCCTGCCGCAGCGTGAAGGGATAGGGCGCGTCGGGCGAGGTCGCCACGTAGAGCTCGGCAAGGCTGTCGCTTTCGAACGCGAGCAGCGCGTCGGTCACCTCGGGCAGGAAGTCGAAGCAGGGTCCGCCCAGGCAGCCCTCCGTCACGGCAACCGGCTCATATACGGTCGCAGTGCCCCGGAAATCCGGCTTGTCGAAGACTTCGTACGGACGGGTGCCCTCGGGCAGCGGCTGGTTCCGCGCATGGAGCCTCACGATGGGATTGGTGAGCCCGGCCGCCGTCTGCCCGTAGAACATGATCCGTAGACCGCGATCGGGCTTCAGCGCCGCGATCCAATAGAGGTCCGCCCACGAGGCCTGCGAATCTTCGGCGATCTCCGGCGTCGTGTCGATGAGCATGGCGTAGGGCCCGTGAACCACCGGCAGACCTTCGGCCGCCTGCGGCCGGCGCAGCTCCGGGATGATCCAGTCGTCGAGCACGGCGTAAGGCCGCACCTGGTAGCCGTTGACCTCGGCCGTCACCTCGAACTGCACCGCGTTCATCGCCCAGATCGCGATACTCTGGGCGTTGTAAACCTGGCTTGATTCCTCGGTGCTGAGGATCACCATGCCGAGCGGGTTGTAGAGATCATCCATCGGATCCTGCGACTGCTGGGCCGCATAGAGCAGAGCCTCAGGTATCTCCCGCTGCGCCTGCTGCCGGTTGTAGGCGGCGAAATCCTGGAAGCTCTGGCCATAGAGCTGCTGCAGAAGGGCGTCGTATCCCGCTGCGGCCTGCTTTTCGTAGTCGTCGAGCGGCCGGCGGTAGATGTCGTCTTCGGCAAGGCTGTCGAAGAAGAAGGCGAGCACCAATCCCTGATAAAGCTTCTCGGCCGCCTTGGCTCTCGCCATCAGGATCGGCGCGACGGCCTGATCCGAGCATCCGGCGGCGGCAGCGGCACCCGCGGCCTTCTCATCGAGCTCCGCCTGCCAGACGTCATAGTCTTCCTGCGGCATGCGCCCATCGCTCATCAGGGCCCATTGGCTCGTCGCCATGAGATAATCGAAGGCGAGGCTCCGCACGGCCGAACTTTCCATGTACCTCAGCGCCTGGCAGGCCTTGTCGATCTCGACTGCGGTCATCAAGGCGACATAGTCGTCCTCGGGCGCGGCAACGGCGCTTCCAGGCGCGGCAGTCAGCATGGCCGCCGCAAGCGCGGCGGCAAGAGGTCTGGTCCGCATCGAAAATCCCCCGAAACTATGCACGATGCTTGCGCGGAACCGTGGGCGTTGGCAAGCGCCCGGGTTGCCCGGTGCCGCCGGTGAGCGGCTCCGTTCAGCGCTTCAGGAAGTCGCCAAGATAGCCCGCCATCTCGCGGCTGTCGGAGGGGCGGGCAAGCGAGGCGACGGCGGCGTCGATCACCTCGTCGGGAGCCCTGCCGCGGCGCAGTTCGGCAAGGGCGAGCGTGTAATCGTCTTCGAACTCCGGGTGCGGCTGGAGACTCACCGCCGCACCGTTGCGATAGGAGAGCCCGGCAATGGGCGTGAAGTCGGAGGCAAGGAGGACCCGGGCCTCGGCGGGCGGCACGATCACCTGATCCTGGTGCGAGCAGGCGATAGCGAATTCGGTTCGCTCG
>CAYRNE010000322.1:0-3811 GCA_964425245.1 uncultured Devosia sp. | reverse complement strand
TCTGCACCTGGACGAAGGCCCGTGCCCGCCCGTCCATCCCTTCGATGAGATGGCCGGCCTGCTCGCGCACGGCCATGATGTCGTTGACCTGCACCTTGTCGTTCAGCGGGATGCCGAAGGCGGCGGGCCGGTAGGCCTCGGACGTCAGCTTGTCGGCATTGCCGATGACGAGGTCGACCTCCGCCATTTCGGCGAAGACCCGCGCCTCGGTCTGCGCCGCGCAGCCGGTGACGATGATCTTCCGCCGGGGCGCCTCGCGCCGCGCCTTGCGGATGGCCTGCCTCGCCTGCCGCACCGCCTCGGCGGTAACCGCGCAGGTGTTGACGATGAGGGCGCCCGACAACCCGGCCTTTTCGGCTTGGGCCTTCATCACCTCGGATTCGTAGGCGTTGAGGCGGCACCCGAAGGTGAGCGTCTCGACGCTCACGGCACCGGCTCCGCCGCCGCCCCCTCAACGATCTCGTCCGGGAGGACGCCGTCGCCATCGAGTGCCCAGGGGCCGGTCATGAAGATGTGGTCGTCGCTCTCCCGCCAGGTAATCTGGAGCGGCCCACCGGGAAGCTCGATCGTGACCTTGCGGCCCGTGAGCTTCTTGCGCGCTGCGGCGACGGCGGCAGCGCAGGCGGCGGTGCCGCAGGCCCGCGTCAGCCCGGCACCGCGCTCCCAGGTCCTCACCTTGATGCGGTCGGGACCGATGACCTGCGCGACCGAGATATTGGCGCGTTCGGGAAAGATCGGGTGGTTCTCGAGCAACGGGCCGAACCGGCCGAGATCGTAGTTGTCGGGATCGTCCCTGACCCAGAAGATCGCATGCGGATTGCCGACATTGACGGCCGAGGGCGTATGGAGGATGGGCGCATCGATCGGCCCGATCTGGAGCTCGATGCCGGTGGTGTCGGCGAATTCCTCGGCGAGCGGAATCTGGTCCCAGTCGAACTTCGGGCGGCCCATGTCGACGGTGACGACGTCGCCGAAGACCTCGGACGGGAGAACGCCGGCATTCGTCTCGATGGCGACGGCCTGCCGGCCGGCCTCCTCGGCGAGGATGGCGGCGATGCAGCGTGTGGCATTGCCGCAGGCGTCGACTTCCCCGCCTTCGGCATTGTAAATGCGCATGAAAACGTCGGCACCGTTCGCGCGGGGCGGCTCGAGGACGATGAACTGGTCGCAGCCGATCCCCGACGCGCGGTCGGCAATGCGCCGCACGGCGTCGCGCGTGAAGCGCCGCCCGGTCGTCCGGGCGTCGACGACGACGAAATCGTTGCCGAGCCCGTTCATCTTGAGATACGGCGTGCCGCCCACGGCGCTGGTCCTTCGGGGGATCGATCGGGCTCTATATGGCTGAACTCGGCCGGAATTGCCAGTAGCGCCGGGGTCGCGCGGCTTAACGGACCGCTAACCAGACCGCCGCGGCGGCCGGCAGGTTAGCGAATTCGGCACCATCGAGCACTATTGGTGGCATGAGTGGCCCGCGACGGCGGGCATCGGAGGTTCCGATGGTCGAACCGGCCAAGCCCATTCATGCCGACGTTTCAGCCGATTCCGACGAACGGCGGATGCGCGAAGATGCCGAGGAAGACGAACGGATGGCGGCCGCCTTCGAGGTCACCGTTCACGATTCGCTTGAAGCGGCGGAGCAGGCATGGCGGGCGCTGGAGGCGGTCGCGGCCGTCACGCCCTATCAGCGCTACGATTGGCTGAGGCCACTCCTTGCGGCACGCGGGACCGGCGGTGCTCGGATCGCCGTTGCCATTGTCGCCGAGGCCGGACGGCCGGTCGCTATGCTTCCCCTCGCCATCGAGCGCCGCTTCGGCATCGCGCTCGGCCGCTTCATCGGCTGGGACGTCGCCAATCTCGACTGGATGACGGTCGTGCCGTCCGCCGCTCCGGCCTTCACCCGGCAGGTCCTCGATCGGCTGCTGGCCGATATCGCAAAGCGGGCGGGCGGCATCGACGCGCTGTCGCTCCATTCCATGCCCGCGGTCTGGCAGGACGTCGCCAACCCGTTTTTCGCCTACCGGAGCCAGCCGGGGCCGGACCACCTCTATCTCGCCCCCATCGGCGAGAACGCCGAATCCCGCATCAACGCCAAGCGCCTGCGCAACATCATGCGCGGCAAGCGGCGGCTCGAGGAAACGATGGGTCCGGTGGTGCTGCGCCGGGCGGAGACACCGGAAACCGTCGCCGCCTATCACCGCGTGTTTCTCGAGCAGCGCGCCGCCCGCTTCGCCGAGCAGGGAATAGCCAACGTCTTCGCCGAGCCCTGGTGCGTCCGCTTCTTCAGCGAGGCCGCGACCGGATCACTCGGCAGCGCGCGGCCGGTCTTGCGATTCCACGCGCTCTTTGCCGGAGACGAGATCGTCGCCACGTCCTGCGGCACCTATGCGGGCGGGCATTTCTCCCAGTACATCAATTCGATGACGGCGGGGCCGGCGGCCAAGGCCAGCCTCATGGGGCTGCTGATGAGCGAGCTGGTCGACGAACTCGGGCGGGAAGGGATCACCTCGATCGACATGGGTCTGGGCGACTTCGACTATAAGCTCGACTGGACCGACCGGACGGTGGTCCACGACGCCGTGATCCCGCTGACGCCGAGAGGCCGTGCCGCGGCCGCCGCGCTGCTCGCCGCCCGCCGCCTCCGCCGCGCGATCAAGCAGAACGAGGTGCTGTTCGGCGCCTTCAAGCGCCTGCGGGCCCTCGTCGGCCGGCGGCGCAACGGATCGGGCTGAGATGACGGCCGGCCCGCACGTTGCCGTTACGTTGGCATTCCGCCGAACGGCAGGATCGGCAGTCTCGAGAGAAAGGCCAGGATGAGGACGACGGTAATCATCAGCGCGGCGATGACCAGCCAAGCGATGACCATCCAGCCGATGCCGTGCCGTCCCCGCAACAAGGCCCGCATCTCCGCGACCATGCATCATAGACCCGCGAGGGGACCGAGTCCCGCGAAATGATGCCGCCCGCCGGCTGACGCAACCGCCTGAACCGGGGCATGGCGCCCCCTCGCCGCCGCCTCGCGCGGGCGGCATAATGCGGCGGCATCAGGAGGCGCTGACGATGTCCCGTCCGCCGCTCGTCGTCCGATCGCTCGTTCCGGCCCGGCGCTATCTGACCGCGGTCGCCATCTCGGCACTTGGCGGCATGGCGCTGGCGGTCGCGGTCTTTACCGGGGACCACCGTCTTTCGATCATCGGGCTCGGCAGCTTCCTCGTCCTCGTCGGGCCGGGCATTGCGGCCAACACGTTCCTCGGTTATCCGCGCCTCGTCCTCACCGGCGATCGCCTGCTGATCGAAACGACGCCGTTCACGATCAGGCGCTACGACCTCGATGCCTTCGCCGAGGCCTACCTCGCCCATACGCCGGGTCGCCGCGGCATGGCGGTGGACCTCGTGTTTCGCACCCGCAGGGCGGAAGCCGCGCACCGGTCGGCCGAGAAGTTCCCGTTTGCCCCCGAGCCCGGGGACGTCTCGCTGCGCGTCAGCGTCACCACCTTCGTCGCCGACGACGTCGACAAGGGCGAGGCGCTTGCCGCCGCGATCAACACGCATCGCGGGCTCGCCTGAGGCCTGCTACGGCATCCGCTCGAGATGCCGCGGCGCGAGGTCCGCGTTGGCGAAGGCGGGTCTGAGGTTGGTCTGCATCCACTCGTAGGGATAGCCGAGCTTTAACGGCATCGCGTCGGTGAGCTTCTGGCGCGCCTCCGGTGGCAGATCGTACTCACCCGCCTCGAGGTTTTCGCTCACCTGCTCGATGCTGCGTGCCCCGATGATGGCTGCGGTGACGCGCGGGTCGCCGAACAGCCAGCTCAGC
>CAYRNE010000321.1:0-3812 GCA_964425245.1 uncultured Devosia sp. | reverse complement strand
GTTTCGTCGCGAACTTCGTCGGGCAGTTGAACACGCTGAAGGCGCTGGTCTCGGCTGCTGCGCAGGGTCGCGTGGAGAGCGGCGGCCAGGCGGTGCAGCTGCAGCGGCTGCCGGAATCGGCAAGAAACGGTGAGTCCCTCGCGCTCGCCGTACGCCCGGAAGCGGCGGCGCTCGCACCAGACGGGCGCGACATCGTCCTCGATGGGCGGGTCGTTGATGTGAGCTTCCTCGGATCGGTGATCCGGCTGCGCATTGCCGTCGGCTCGGATACGATCGATGCCGATATCTTCAATGATCCCCGGGTTCCACCCCCGGTGGTCGGATCGGCCGTGAAAGTGGGGATCAACTCCGCCGATGTCCTCGTTCTCGAGGATCAGCGCAGCTAGAGAACCCATATGACGTCCCCGTTCGTCTCGACCGAGTGGCTTGCCGGGCACCTGCACGATCACGACCTCGTCGTGGTGGACGGGAGTTGGTACCTGCCCTCGGAAAACCGCGATGCGCATGCCGAGTTTGTCCGTGGCCACATTCCCGGCGCCGTGTTCTTCGGCATCGACGACATCGCCGACAAGGGCACCGATCTTCCGCACATGCTGCCGCTGCCCGAGCGCTTCGGCGCGCAGGTGGGGGCGCTCGGCATCTCCGAAACCGATACGATCGTCGTCTATGACGAGCCCGGCCTGTTCTCGGCGCCGCGCGTCTGGTGGAGCTTCCGCGTCATGGGCGCGCGCGACGTGCGCATCCTCGAGGGCGGCGGCGCAAAATGGCGCGCCGAAGGTCGGCCCGTGGAGGCGGGCGCCAGCCGCCGTAAGCCGCAGGTCTTCAGCGCCGTCTACGATTCGAAGCTTGTCGCCAATCTCATGCAGATGCGACGCTACGTCGAGGCCGGAACCCGCACCATCGTCGATGCACGGCCCGCTCCGCGGTTCCGCGGCGAGGCCCCGGAACCCCGGCCGGGCCTGAAGCCGGGGCACCTTCCCGGTGCCCGGAACGTCCCCTCCGCCGACCTGACCCGCGACGGCATCCTGAAGCCGGCGGACGAGTTGAGCGAAATCTTCGCCGCGGCCGGCGTCGACCTTGGCGCCCCGATCGTAACCACGTGCGGCTCGGGGGTGACCGCCGCAGCACTGGCCCTCGCCCTCGAGCAGGCCGGCGCGAAGGACGTCACTGTCTACGACGGCTCCTGGGCAGAATGGGGCGGCCGTGACGACACGCCGATCGAACGTTGAGCAGCCGCGCCCATAGCCCCACCGCGGTCGAGCGCCGGGTGCGTCGGCTTGCCCAGCGCCGTGGACTAAGCCTCCTGGTCGCCAGGCGGCGCAACCCCAGGATCGACGCCCATGGCGGCTACATGCTGCGCGACGACGAAACCCTGTCCATCGTTTTCGGTAACGCCGGCTATGAATTTTCGGCGACTCTCGATGACATCGAGACGTTCCTGATGAATGGGGAAGAGGACGCCGGCTGAGGGCAGCGCAACCGCGAGGCCCGCGGGCGCTCCAGATTCAGCTTGCGATTCCAACGGCAAACGGTAGCGCTAGACCATGGATCAGAAGAGCCAGCGTCAGGAAGCGGTGACGGCGCCGCCGCAGCGGCCGTCCATCATCGCCGACTACAAGCCGCTTCCCGACGTTCCCGACGAGATGCTGGACGCGGGGGGACAGCTGCGCCCGGCCTGGGCGCCGCTGATCAATGCGTTCGAGGAGATCGGCATCGCGGAGCTCGGCGGGCGTTTCGAGCGCGCCGACCAGTATCTGAGAGACGCGGGCGTTTTCTATCGCACCTACGACGGCAGCGAGAGCAAGGAACGTGCCTGGCCATTGGCCCACGTTCCGCTGATCATCGCCGAGGAGGAATGGGAGCGGATCAGCCGAGGTCTGGCGCAGCGCGCTGAGCTGCTCGAGCTGATCGTCTCGGACATTTATGGCGCCAACGATCTGGTGACGCGCGGCCTGTTGCCGCCGGAGCTCATTGCACGCAATGGCGAATTCCTGCGCCCGATGGTGGGCATCTGGCCGCGGACCGGCCACTACCTGCATTTCTGTGCCTTCGAGCTCGGGCGCGGTCCGGATGGAGGCTGGTGGGTGCTGGGCGACCGGACGCAGGCGCCCTCCGGCGCCGGCTTCGCGCTCGAAAACCGGGTTGCGACGACCCGGGCGCTGTCGGATGTCTATGCCCGAATGAACGTCCATCGGCTAGCGGGCTTCTTCCGTGGCTTCCGCGACGCGCTGCACGCGCTCGCTGAAACCGGCGACGGGCGGGTAGGCATCCTTACCCCCGGCCAGCACAACGAGACCTACTTCGAACACGCCTACATCGCCCGATACCTGGGGTTCACCCTGCTCGAGGGTGAGGACCTAGTCGTCGAGAACGGCGACGTCATGGTGCGGACGGTTGCCGGACTGAAGCCCATTTCGGTGCTGTGGCGGCGCATGGATGCCTCTTTCGTCGATCCGCTCGAACTCAGGCACGACAGCCGCATCGGCACGCCCGGCATGATGGAAGCGCTGCGGCAGGGTTCGATTTCGATCGTCAACGCGCTCGGCTCCGGCATCCTGGAAACGCGGGCGCTCGCCGCCTTCATGCCGCGACTCAGCGAAGCGCTGCTCGGGGCGCCGCTCGAACTGCCGACGATCGCAACCTGGTGGTGCGGCGGCGAGGCCGAGCGGAACTACGTCCTCGACAATTTCGATAGCATGATGATCGGTCCTGCCTTCGCGACCGGACTCGCGATCGACGATCACCAGTCGACGATGCTTGGCTCGGCGATGACCGACGAGACGCGCCGGTCAATGATGGAGCGGCTGTCGGAGGAGGGGATGAGCGTCGTCGGGCAGGAGCCGGTGAAGCTCTCGACCGCTCCCGTGATGGTCGGTGGCGGACTGAGACCGCGCCCCATCACGCTGCGCGTCTATGCGGCCCGCACGGAGAACGGCTGGACCATCATGCCCGGCGGCTTTGCCCGCGTCGGTTCGACGCCGGACACGACCGCCATCGCGATGCAGCGCGGCGGACAGGCTGCCGATGTCTGGGTGGTCAGCAGCCGCCCGGTGGAGCGGGTATCGCTGCTGCCGCAGGAGGGGGAGCGCCTCGTGCGCAATCCCGGCGGCAGTCTCCCCTCCCGCGCCGCCGACAATCTGATCTGGCTCGGCCGCTACACCGAGCGATGCGAGGCGACGGTGCGCATCCTGCGCGCCTACAACGCACGCCTCGCCGAGAGCTCCAACCCGGACCAGATACTGCTCGCCGACACCAGAGCCTACCTCGGCAACATCGGCATCGATGCGCGCGCGCCCATGCCCGACGGACTGCTCGCCGCGATCGAGAGCGCAACCCGCAGCGCCGGCCAGATCCGCGACCGTTTCTCGCCGGACGGCTGGCTGGCACTCGCCGATCTCAGCAAGACGGCCCGCCGCTTCGCGCATCACGTGAGGCCCGGCGATGACGCCACGCGCTCGCTCACGGTGCTGCTTCGCAAGCTCGCCGGCTTCTCCGGCCTCGTGCACGAGAATATGTACCGCTTCGCCGGCTGGCGCTTCCTCGAGGTCGGACGCCGGCTGGAGCGCGGCATCCAGATCGCCAACGTGACCGCCTGGTTCACCCGGCGCGAGGCCCCCGAAGGATCGCTCGAGATCCTGCTCGAGATCGCCGACAGCGTGATGACCCATCGTCGGCGCTATGCGGTAAGCGCGGGCGTACAGAGCGCCATCGACCTGCTCGAGCTCGATCCGCTCAATCCGCGATCGGTGATCTTCCAGATCGCGGAGCTCCGCGCCCAGATCGAACAGCTCCCGGGCGGCGTCGAGGATGGA
>CAYRNE010000320.1:0-3813 GCA_964425245.1 uncultured Devosia sp. | reverse complement strand
GCAAGTCGCGCGCCGAGGTCGAAGAGCAGTTCGGCGGCCTCTATCGCGCGTTCCAGTACGGCGCCCCGCCGCACGGCGGCATGGCGGCCGGCGTCGACCGCATCGTCATGCTGCTCTGCGGTACGCAGAACCTGCGCGAGATCACGCTCTTCCCGATGAACCAGCAGGCCGAGGATCTGCTGATGGGGGCGCCCGCGCCGGCGACGCCCAAGCAACTGCGGGAACTTGGCATTCGCGTCGCCAGCAAGGAGTGACCGCGCGCGAAGGCGCGGCGCCCCGGCCGGAGCCGGGTCGGCCGGACCATCTGGCCGCCACTGGGGCGGCGGGGCGAGGTTTCCGCCTCGTCGGTAGTCCGCAAGCGGCCATCCGCGGCCAACGGCCTCGGCTGGCATAGGCGTGTGCCTCGCCCCGCGAACCGGGCGTTCGACAGATCCCGTACGGTGCCGGCGCGACTTGACTCGCCATCCTGAACGCCCGTTTCCGTGCCTGCCGCAGGCTGCCTGCAGCGAGCACGGCTCCGGGGCGGCGGCAGCGCCACCCCGGCGGACGCCCGGATGCGGAGCAGGGTCACTCTCCGCGGCAGCTATGCTTCCGGACGGACCGTCGGGACAGGGACGACTCCCTGCCCACCCGGCTTCCCCCGCCAGCCGTTCGTCTCGAGCTCGCCCGCACGGCAGAGGATGTGGCGGAGCATAAGGCGGGTTTTGGAAGCGGGGATAAGTCTGGCCCTCATGGTTCGATAGGCTCACCATGAGGCTGCTGATGGTTCGGGGTTCCTGGCTCGTGGTTCGTGGCTCGACAGGCTCGCCATGAGGCTGCTGATGATACCGACCGGTTCGTGGCTCGTGGCTCGACAGGCTCGCCATGAGGAGGGCCGGGCGGGGAGCAGGGAGAGGCCGCAACTTCTTGGCGGGCATTGACCTGTCCCGTCGAAGGCCCTCATGGTGAGCTTGTCGAACCACGAGGGCCGGGCGCGATGGCCGATGGTCTTCACGTCTGGGTTTACATTCTGCGCTGCGCCGACGGCTCCTACTATGTCGGCAGCACCAAAAAGCCCGAGCCGGAAGCGCGTGAGTGGGAGCACAATGCGGGACTGGTCCCCGGCTATACGCACAGCCGCCGCCCGGTGAAGCTGATCTATGCCGAATACTACGAGAGGCTGCTCGACGGGTTTTCCCGCGAGCGCCAGTTGAAACGCTGGTCTCGCGCGAAAAAGGAAGCGCTGATGCGCGAGGATTGGGCAGGGCTTGTCGCCCTGGCCCGGGGACGAGGTCGCGCGGAGGCAGACGACGTGCCACGCCCTCGTGGCTCGACAGGCTCGCCATGAGGGCTACTGATCCAGCGAACCACGCCCTCGTGGTTCGACAAGCTCACCATGAGGGCTACTGATGGTTCGGGGTTCGTGGCTCGTGGCTTGTGGTTCGACTAGCTCACCATGAGGGCTACTGATGGTTCCTGCGGCGGGGATAGCGGTGGGGCGGAGGACGGCCGTGGTCCTCGCGGTCGGCCGCTTCCACCCGATCGAGGATGCGGGCGATCCGCGCCTGGATGCGATCGGCAAGGCTGCCGATCGAGGGGAGCGATATTCTCGTGCTGCGCCGGCCCATCAGGCGGGACTCCTTTCGGGCGCAGAGGATAAGACGTCGCCGGGCACGGGGGATAAGACGAGGGCCCTTGGCCAGGCCCGCGCACCGCCGGCGCGGATTACCCTCCAGTTAACGTTCGTTAACACTCCGTTAAATCGGGTCGCGCTAGCGCTGTCGTCGGGCATCTCGGCAGAGATTCGCGCGCGTGAAGTCGAAATACACCAACGTCATCATGCTGCTCGCCGCCATCACGGCCTTCCTGCCGGTGCTGGCGGTGGATTACCTGCTCGATTCCTACGTCCGCGTGCGCGAGCGCGCCCAGCTGCAGCAGTCGGTCGACGCAGCCGCGCGCAGCATCGAAACGACGGTGCGCGAGTCGATCGCCTCGCTCCGCACCATTCTTGCCGACAGCCCCTCGCTCTGCACGCCCACCTTCATCGGCAACGTGCATCGGCAGCTGGAACAGAGCATCCACATCCGCCAGGTGCTGGTCGAGAATGCCGACGGCGTCCAGTATTGCGACGCAATCGGCAAGCAGGTGAGCTATGCGCCCCTGTCGGAGAGCCTGCCGGTTCCCGGAAATACCGAGACGGTAACGGTGGTGAAGCTCGGCGAGCTCCCAACGCCGGTGCTCAAGATCACCCAGGCCTTCAGCAGCATGCGGCTCGTCTCGGTCTTCGTGCCGGTCCTCGCCGCCGACGGGCTGCTCGCCGGACTGAAGCCGACGGCCATGGTCCGGCTGTCGCTGACCAACGGGGTCGTCATCCTGACCGCGGGCGAGGCCTCGGCCTTCGACCAGCGCGGTGCGACCGAGTTCATCAGCGCCGAAAGCATCGCCGGCGAGCTGCCGCTTCGTGCGCAGGCGGCTATTCCCTTCGGCATCGTGCGCGCCGACTATGCCGATCTCGACGCGAGCTTCACGGTTATTGCCTGCCTGATGAGCGGCGCGTTCCTGATGCTCGCGCTGCAATACGTCCGCCGCTCCGATCTGCCGGCCTTCGACCTCGAACGCGCTATCGCGGCGGGCGAGCTCAAGCCCTATTATCAGCCGATCATCAACCTGAGGACCGGCGCGCTCGCCGGCTGCGAGGTGCTCTGCCGGTGGGAGAAGCGGAACGGCGAGATCATCCCGCCCGGGGCCTTCATCGAGTATGCCGAGGTGACCGGCCTCGCCATTCCGATGACGGTGAGCCTTATGCAGCAGGTGAAGGTGGACCTCGCCGAGCTCTGCCGCGAGGACCACGATCTCAAGATTTCGTTCAACCTGTTCGACGGCCACTTCCGCGACGGCTCGGTTGTCGAGGACGTGCAGGCGATCTTCGGCGGTTCCTCGATCGCCTTCCGTCAGCTCTGCTTCGAGATCACCGAGCGCCGGCCGCTCGAGAACTCGATCGCTGTCAGCGCGGTAATCTCGGGGCTTCACGCGCTCGGCTGCCGGGTGGCGATGGACGACGCCGGCACCGGGCACTCCAACCTCGCCTATATGCAGACGCTCGGCATCGACGTGATCAAAATCGACAAGGTCTTCGTCGACATGGTCAAGCCGGGAACCACGCAGGTCCCCGTGCTCGACGCGCTCATCGCCATGGCGCGCGACCTCGGGACCGAGATCGTGGCCGAGGGCGTCGAGACCGAGGCGCAGGCGCTCTACCTGAGGGCCCGCGGCGTCGTCATGGCGCAGGGCTTCCTCTTCGCGCCCGCCATCCGCCTCGAGCAGTTCAAGGAGCTGGCGCAGGCGCTCAACGGTACGGCGAGGCCGCCCGAGATCGCCCAGGACACCGTCGCCGCCTGAACGGCTCCGTTTCCTGCCTTTCCTGCGGTTCGGGGCCTTTCTTCGCGCCGATTTTGGTGTAACGACACCCGCACAAGTACCATCAGGGGGAGTTGATGTCCGAGGACATGTCCGAACAGAGACAGGCGCTGCGCGATGCGGCGCTGCATTTCCACGAGCATCCGCGGCCCGGAAAGATCGAGATCGTGCCCAGCAAGCCCCTGGGAAACCAGCGGGACCTTGCGCTTGCCTATTCCCCCGGGGTGGCCGCCCCCTGCGAGGAGATTGCCGCCGACCCGGAAACCGCGTCCCGCTACACCTCGCGCGGCAACCTCGTCGCGGTGATCTCGAACGGCACCGCCGTCCTCGGCCTCGGCGCCATCGGGGCGCTTGCGAGCAAGCCCGTGATGGAAGGCAAGGCGGTCCTCTTCAAGAAGTTCGCGGGCATCGATGCCA
>CAYRNE010000319.1:0-3830 GCA_964425245.1 uncultured Devosia sp. | reverse complement strand
GTCTTTTGAAGGCGGACGCCGAGGTTTCTCAGAAACTGAGTCCGGCGGAGATCGACGCGATGTTCGACGACTTCTACCATCTCAAGCACATCGACTCGATTTTCGAGCGGGTGTTCGGGCCCGAGGCGACGTGAGCGGCATCGTCTATGCGCGCGAACGGGATCTCGGTGTCGACGACTACATAGCGATCGTCGGCACGACCTACATGCGCGACCGGCGTCCGCTTTCGAACCGCCCCCGGATAGCGCGCATGCTCGAAGGATCCGACGTGATCGTCACCGCCCGGGATCCGTCAGGCGCGTTGCTCGGTCTCGCCCGCGGCATCTCCGACGGCGATTGGGTCTGCTACCTCGCCGATCTCGTCGTCCGCGAGGACGCACAGCGGCGCGGCATCGGCAAGGGCCTGCTCACGGCCGTCAAGGATTCGGTCGGCCCAGGCATGGCGGTCGTACTCGTCGCCTTTCCCGAGGCCGCCGACTATTACCGCCGCATCGGGCTCGGTGAGATGGCGGCCTTTTACATCAATCGCGAGCTTAGCGAGTGAGGATCGCCGAAGCCGACATCCTCATCCTGCCCGGACTCGGCAATTCCGGACCGGGGCACTGGCAGCGGCGCTGGGGCGAGCGCTTCTCGACCGGCCGTTTCGTCGAACAGGCGGACTGGAACCGGCCTCGGCTCCGCAACTGGGTCGGCACGATCGAGCACGAAATCATGATGTCGACACGGCCGGTCGTCCTCGTTGCCCATTCGCTCGCGGTGTCTGCGGTGATTCATACCGCGCAGCGGCTCGCCGACACGAAGGTGCGCGGCGCGTTCCTCGTATCGCCGCCGGACCACGAAGGAGGCGAAATCCCGCGGGAGGCCGCAGAATTTGGCCGAGTGCCGCGCGATCCCCTGCCCTTTCCTTCGATGCTGGTCGTCTCGACCAATGATCCGCTCTGCTCCGTAGAGCGCGCATTGGACATGGCGACAGCCTGGGGTTCCGATCTCCACCTTGCGCAGAACGCCGGCCACATCAACCTTGCGTCCGGCCACGGCCCCTGGCCCGAGGGCCTGTTGATGTTCACGCGGCTGATGCAGAGGCTGAGGTAGCTGTCCGGCGCCACCAGGACCGAAATGGCCGGAACTGGAACGGTATCGGGGCATTGCAGCATGAAAGCCGGCAATGTCCATCACGTGCGACACTTCGCGCCGCCGCGACATCGCTTTGCTCTACGTCAAACAGTCGTCCTAAATGCCTGTAAGGACTACGTTCGTTTCGTCGGCCCTTTGGGCCGCCCCTACCGAGAGGATCAGACAATGAAGAAAGCCCCGCTCGCCCTGGCACTTGCCGCCTCCTTTCTGCTTGCCGGAACCGCGATCGCGGCCGACCACGAAGTCCGCATGTTGAACAAGGATTCCGAGGGCCGGGCCATGCAGTTCGAACCGGCGTTCCTGCAGATCGCCGTAGGCGACACAGTGACCTTCATCGCGGCCGACAAGGGGCACAACTCCGAGTCGATCCCCGAGATCGCCCCCGAGGGCGCCGAGCCCTGGAAGGGCAAGATCAACGAGGAAATCGCCGTAACCTTCGATCAGGAAGGCTACTACGGCTACAAGTGCCTGCCTCACTTCGCGATGGGCATGGTCGGCCTGATCCAGGTCGGGGAGCCCGCGGCGGCGCCCGATCCGTCGCTCGCCGACGGGCTGCCCAGCCGGGCGAAGACCCGCATGGGCGAATTGATCGCCGAGGCGAGTGGCGCGGCGGAATAGAACCTAATTCGCAGGAGGGAGCGAACGAATGTCCGACAAATCATCCGAATCGGGCCCGGCACGGAGTGCCGACGAAACCAAACCCGGGAGCGGCGTTACCCGCCGCTCCCTTCTCACCGCGACCGCGGGCCTTGCCCTTGGCGGGGCCGTCGCGATGCCGGCCGCCGCGCAGCAGCGCGTCGCCGAGCACGTGCCGCGGTCGGCCAGCCTCAGCAACCGCATCTATACGACCAACCCGGGCGCGCATCCCGGCATGGCGGACATCGCCGAGAACCCGGTCAACGTCCCGCCCCCGATCACCCGGCGCGCGCCCGAGCGTGTTAGGGTCGAACTCGAAACGATGGAGGTCGAGGCGCACCTTTCGACCGACACCCTGTTCCGGTTCTGGACCTTCAACGGCAAGGTTCCGGGGCCATTCGTCCGCGTGCGTGTCGGCGATACCGTCGATGTGACGCTCAGGAACCGCGAGGACAGCTGGATGATGCACAACGTGGACTTCCACGCCGTGACCGGTCCCGGTGGCGGCGCGGAGGCGACGAGCGCCGCGCCCGGCGAGGAGCGTTCCTTCAGCTTCAAGGCGCTAAACCCCGGCCTCTACGTCTATCACTGTGCGGTGCCGCCGGTCGCGATGCACATAGCCAACGGGATGTACGGCCTCATCCTCGTCGAGCCCGAAGAAGGTCTGCCGCCCGTCGATCGCGAATTCTACGTCATGCAGGGCGAAATATACACCGAGGAGGCGTTCGGCACGACGGGTCTTTTGACCGAGAGCTACGACAAGCTCCTGAACGAACGTCCCGAGTATTTCGTCTTCAACGGCCATGTCGGCGCCCTCACCGATCACTATCCGCTGCGCGCAAGGGTCGGCGAAACAGTGAGAATCTTCTTCGGCGTCGGTGGACCGAACTTCACCTCGTCCTTCCATGTCATCGGCGAGATTTTCGACCGCGCATACCAGCTCGGGTCGGTGACCAGCGAGCCGATCCGGGACGTGCAGAGCATCCTGGTGCCGCCCGGCTCGGCCAACATCGTCGAGTTCAAGCTCGAAGTGCCGGGCCGCTACGTCCTCGTCGATCACGCCCTGTCGCGCGCCGAACGCGGGCTGGCGGGCTATCTGGTCGTCGAAGGCGAGGAGAACAAGGAAATCTTCGACGCTCCGCCATCGGACGGGGAGAGCCACTCGGGCCACTGAGCGCAACCGTTCGGCGTCGCTTCGCACGGCGGAACGATACCCGCGCAAATCACGACGAAGCGATGGACCTTCTCTCCGGTCCCTCGCTTCGTTCCGGGAGTTCCGGGGCCCGGTTCACGCCAGACGCTGCTCAGCCCTCTGCGAGAATCTGCTCTCGCGCAGTGTGCACCAGTTCTTCCATCTTGGCGCGGATCGCCTCGTCCGTGACCGCGCCGCCCTTGGCCTTGATGTCGCCGGAGACCTTGCGGAACACGTCTTCGTCGCCTGCTTCCTGAAAGTCGGCCGCTACAACTTCGGCCGCGTACTGCTTGGCTTCGTCGTCCGACATCCCCATCTGCTCGGCAGCCCAGAGGCCCAAAAGCTTGTTGCGGCGGGCCTCGGCCTTGAAACGCAGCTCGGCGTCATGGGCGAACTTGGCTTCCTGGGCCTGCTGACGCTCCTTGAATCCGGACATATGGGCTCCTCTCCGAACAGTCGGTATGGGTTGCGGCGGCGCGCGCCTTCGCGATGCAAATAGGCCGGAAGTTGCGGCAAATCAACGGCCCTCGTTTGCCTCGCGGGTGGTGGGACGAAGCCCGCGAGGAAGGGCCCCGGAACAGCGGGCATTAGCCCGGCTATCGTCCGCTCCGGACCAAAATCGCTTGCATTCCGGGCATGATCTGGCGCATGAACGGCGCCAATCACTCCCCACATCGGTAGACGACAGGGTTCACATGAATCGCCGCCGGAAGATCTATGAGGGCAAGGCGAAGGTCCTCTACGAGGGACCGGAGCCCGGAACCCTGGTGCAGCATTTCAAGGACGATGCGACCGCGGGCAACGGCGCCAAGCACGAAGTGATCGACGGCAAGGGCGTCCTCAACAACCGCATCTCCGAATATCTGTT
>CAYRNE010000318.1:0-3835 GCA_964425245.1 uncultured Devosia sp. | reverse complement strand
GCGCGCAGTATCCTAGCACTCGCTTCGCGGACGCTCTGGATGGCGATGCCGGCCGCCGGATCGGTACGATCGAAGTCGGCTGGCTCGAGGTCCTCGCTGGACAGCCGCCCCCGGCTGGTCAGGGTGAGCTGCAGCTGGCGATCAAGGACGACAGAGCCATCCGTCCCTTCGATTTCGACGAAGGTTTCGGCCTTGGCGAGGGGCAGCCGCCGAGCCTCGTAGGTGCACTCCACCACGGAAACTGCGCCGCCGACGTGTTTCACCATAATGGTGGCCGTGTCCTCGGCTTTGACCCGCGGGTTGCGTCGCTGGGTCTGGCAATAGACCGACTCTGCTTCGCCCATGAAGACACGCATGACATCCAGCAGATGAATGCCAAGGTCGAGGATCACGAGCCGATCCTCACTGTAGAAGTAGGGCTGGTTCCTGTAGACATCGATACCGGTGCGAAACCCGATACGCGCCCAGTTTGGAGTGCCGATGGAGCCCGACTCCAGAAGGCTCGACACCCGCATCATTGCGTTCTGGTAGCGGAAGTTCTCGTGCACCGCAAGAAACGTGCCGCATAGGCGCGCTTCATCGACGATGGCGACTGCATCGGCCCATGTCGGGGCCAGCGGTTTCTGCACGACCGCGGCGATGCGTCGCTCGGTCAGCGTCCTTACAAGCGAGCGATGTGTGTTCATGCGCGTAACAATGTCGACGAGATCGGGCTTGGCCTTCTCGAGCATTGCCTCGACATCCGTGTAGGCCTCGACGCCTATCCGCGCGGCGGCCTGCTTCGCCTTTTTCGCATCGATGTCGCAGACTGCAACTAGCTCGGCCCCTTCTGTCGCCAGCGCCCGCCACGCGGCAATGTGGTAGCGGGAAAAGTATCCGCAGCCGATGACCGCGATCCGGACCATTCTCAAGTCCGGAGGGTGCCTTGCGCCACGATACGATTCCGCAATACACCGATGCCCTCACCCTCGATCTCGATGATGTCGCCGGGCTTCATGAAGACCTGCGGCTTCCGGAAATAGCCGACGCCCGCCGGTGTACCGGTCGAGACGATGTCGCCGGGCTCGAGGGTCATGATGCTTGCAAGATATCCGACCAGGCGCGGTAGCGGGAAAAGCCAGTCGGCGGTTGTGCCATCCTGCATTACCTTGCCGTTCAGTCTCGTCCTGAGCGCGACCCTGTCGGGTGCGGTCAATTCGTCGGTCGTTACGATGCACGGCCCGATCGGTGCGAACCGGTCAAAATTCTTCCCCGTTGTAATTTGACTATCTGCAAACTGCACGTCGCGGGCAGAAACGTCGTTGAGCAGCGTGTAGCCAAAGATGGCATCCATCACGTCGGCCTCGGATGGGCGCGTGAGCCGCTTGCCAATCAAAACCGCAAACTCGACCTCATAGTCGAGCGTCTTGGTCATCTCCGGGGCCTCGATTTCGTCCTCTGGATTGGCGATGGCCGTTGAGAGCTTCGCAAAGAAATGCGGATAGCTCGGCATCTTCGCGTCAGGATTCTCGTCAGCGTGACTCCTGTAATTGATGCCGGAGCACAGTGTCTTGCCAGGAACAACCGGGGCCATGAGCCGCACGGAAGTCAACGGCACCGTGGTAGGGTTTCTGCTCAGGTGAACTTGAGCCATCTCCATCGTCTTTGGGCCACCGCGGATAAATTCGACCATGGAAGGGGCGACGCTGCTCAAGTCGGCAACCGCCTCTCCAACTAGTGCGCCAAGATGATCAGTGCCGCCAGCGCGATAAGTCACGAGCTTCATCGACTTTCCTCACAATGCTGTCAGTCAGACGAAACAACCGCGGTGCCACCGCCCGCGGGAATCTCGATGGTGGCACCGGGCTTCAGGACGAGCGAACGCGGCACCGTGTGCCCCTTGTCGGCAAGAGCGGCGAGGTGTTGCTCGAAGGCGGCAACGTCAGGGTCGGAGTCATCCAAGTAGTGGCACGGAAGGACTGTATCGAGTCCGAGCCAAATGGAAGCCAGCGCTCCCTCGTACGGCGACATCTCGGCTGTCAGCATGCACCCGGGCATCGGATTCCATGATGCCACCTCATGTGGATTGGCGATTCCGATACAACCGATGGTGGGACTATAAAGCGCAGCCTGTAGCTTCAGGTCGGAAAAGATTGCGGTGTCACCATAGTGATAGAAGCGCACGCCCTCATCAGCATAGACCACGAAAGCCATCGGCACCCCCGAAGCAAACGTCCCGTCGGGCATCTCTATCTGAGACCAGTGGCGGCATTCGACTGGTTGAACCTCGATACCGGCGACCTCGACCCGGATGCCCCAGGTCGTTGCGCGGATCCTTCTGCCATCGATGCCCTTTGCCTTGAGGTAGGCCTTTACCTCACCCCCACAGATCACGGGGCAATCGTACTTCCGCATGATCGCTTCTGTATCTCCGAGGTGATCGATCGCGGCATGACTGACGATTACCAGATCCACCTGGTCGAAGCTGTCGTGTTTGACGGGGCTCGCCGGGTTCCGGTCGAGAAACGGGTCAAGAAGTATGCGCTTGCCAGCGCGCGTAACGATCTCATAGGCGGCGACGCCGAAGAAACGGATGCGGGTATTTGGAGCAACGGCCATGGACTGATCCAAGAAGGTTGGTCGGTGATGTCACCGGCCAGTTGGGAGAGACGGCGCCAAAGCACGCCCCTGGAAGGTTGTGTCGTGGCGGCGCTCGCCGACGCCTCAGTCATTTGCGGTTGCCGCAGGAGCGAGGTAGGCCTCCTCGAGGCTTCGGATGAGCCACACCATAGCGTCGTTGAATGGGGTGTCGACACCGTGCGCTTGTCCAGCCGCGACGATGGCGCCGTTGATGACGTCGATCTCGGTGCGGCGTCGGGCTTCGACATCCTGAAGCATCGAAGCCTTGGCGCCGACCGCGCGCTCGAGCAGCCCCGTTATGGCCGACCAGCGCTCTGCACGGTCGAGGGTGATGCCCTGCGCCTTGGCCACCTCGACGGTCTCGTCAAGTAACCGCTCCATCAGCGCCAATGTGCCATCGTGCTGGCCAAGCTGGTCGGCGAAGAACCGCAGCAGCCCGGCGGTCGGCAATGTGCAGACGTTGAGCGCCAACTTCTTCCAAATTTCGTCGAGGATACGAGGCGAGACCGATACATCGAGCCCCGCGGCGCGAAACACATCGGCGATCCTCTCCAACCGCACCGTCCCACTGCTCTTCAGCTCGCCAAGATAGGTCATGCCGACACCCGGATGTTTGACTCGCCCGGGCGCGACCAACGTTGCCGAATGGTAGGTGAGTCCGACGACCAGTGGCTCCTCTCCGATGATTGAAGCGATCCGCGCCGCGTTGCCCCAGCCATTCTGCAGCGAGAGCACCACGGTATCCGAGCCTATCATCGGTCTTGCGGCTGTGATCGCAGCTTCGGTGTGGTAGCACTTGACGAAGTTGATGATTAGATCGACCACTCCGATTGCTTGAGGATCATCCGAAGCGGCCACCGAGACGTTAAGAATCGCTCCGTCCTGCTCCTCGATCTTGAGCCCGTTGCGATTGATCGCCTCAACGGCCGGTATCGATACGTCCACAAGCGCAACCTGTTCGCCCGCGCGCGCGAGATAGCCGCCAAACAAGCCCCCCATGGCGCCACCGCCGCCCAGTACCGCAACCTTCAAGTCCGTTCTCCCGTGATGGCGAAACCCAGCGTTCGCGGGCATGCGCCGATATGCCCTCCGGACGGCTGCAACCGAGATTGGTGGCGACCGTCATCGCGCCTTCGGGGTTGCTATAGTGCTATATACATGATGTCAAGCATGATGGTATGAAAGGTCCATGAATCAACCCGTACTTATGGAGCGA
>CAYRNE010000317.1:0-3849 GCA_964425245.1 uncultured Devosia sp. | reverse complement strand
GGAGAATGGTTCTCCCGGCACTGATGAGGCAGACCTAGATAGGAGCAGAGAGATGCAGATTGATGACATTGAATTCGTGGGGGTTGACTGGATGTTGCGGTGGGAAAACGATCCCATGCTCTACTTCATCCTGAAGGCGGGAAAGACGCTCACATCTGACCACAGGTACCAGGCTTACCCATCCCGTGATCTCAGGCATCCCAACGATGTTTTGTATTTCAGTGAGCATGAGAACGAGGTGTCGTTCTACTACCAGGTACACAACAACCAAGCTGGGTACGCTGGGTCGACCTTCTCTTTGAAGATGGTTGACGGGACAGTTGCTCACCTGAAGGGTCCGTGGTCAAGCAACTCAGCGTATGCACGTCTTCTCACAGGCGTAGCCAGCTTTTATGTGGCGACGGTGGAGGGTAGTGCCCGCCATGACCTCCCGGAGGCTCTTCTGATTCACCAAGCGGAAATTCATGCACAGTGGGGGAAGGATGCGGCTTCCATGGGCATTCCGATGTCAGCTCACTACACCATCGACTTCATCAAGCAGGTACTCGCTGCCTTCGTGCCTGACGTTGACCTCGTCGAGCACAAGAACCCGTCAGGCTGGCTGGTCAAGCATCGCACAAAGACGAAGGCAGACATGAGGCACCCGGGTATCCAGCGATTCGCTCGTGTGAAATAATTTTCATTGACCCCAACTGACCGTCTGCCTATACTCGTTTGCGACCTCCATACACCTTCTCTTTTAAGGAGAAACTGCCGTGAAGAAGACCCTTTCGATCATGCTGGTACTCGCATTCCTGCTCGTCCCCTCGCTCGTCGTCGCGGCCCCGCCCGACAAGGAGCCGCACGAGTGGATCCAGGATCCCCGCGAGTTCATGTCGCTCATGGTCAGTGAGTATGACCAAGAGGCTGCATTCGCATGGCTCACCGATCAGGTCAGCAATAGCGACCAGCGCTACCGGGGACAGTTCGGTGCACTGGCGCTCCGGGTCAAGCGGATGCGGGTGGAGCCCAAGACCATCGTCAACCGCACGCCGGGCGAGGTGGGTCTCGCTGTGGCTCGACCTGACTACAACAACATGTACAAAATCTACCAGCGGCAGGGAAAGTCGAAGAGCGACATCCGAGAAATGTGGCTCGACGAATTCGCCGACATCCTTAAGACCCCGAAGCTCGATGTCTTCTACATCGACCGGGACAACAACCGAATCGCCGTCTGGATCGCCCACAAGAAGCTTCTCTTCATTCAAGCACGTGACGACGCCGAGATGAAGTATCTGATGGAGAATCGCAACTGCCTGCGGGAACCTGTCAGGGTGACGTCTGAGACGGCGGCAATTCCCGAGGATCGCATCAAACCGTGGAATCGACGAGAGTTCGAGTGGAAGAAGGTGCCCGTCGCTGAAATCATCTTCCGGCCCTTCTGAGGCCCACCACCAGTTCTCCCCTGCCCGTCGTCTTCTTCAGGATTTCGGCGGGCAGTTGTATGTGGGAGTCGGCCCGCTGCATGGGCGCTCTCGGGTTTGACGCCCGGACACACCCCAACTACCCTACTGCTGTGTAAGCAACCCCGCAGAATTGCAAGCGAGCGTCAGTGAGTACCACAGTGATGTGTAGTATATATCCCAATCACTTAGGAGATCCACATGCTTGTGACTGTCGTGGCCATCGTCGTCGGATTCTCAGCCATCACTATCGCTTCGCTCATGCTGAATCATGGAAGTGGGGTTGACAACGAGTGAACCCTCGCTGACGGCAAGTCCTACCGTGTGAATCATCCAGGCCCTTGTCGGCATTAGGAGCGAGAATGACTGATTCTGGGCATTGACCTAGATGTTGTGGGAAGGTATAATCGAGTCTTTGGCGCGGTTACCCACATTCCTCAAGGAGAAAACCTATGGCCCTGCCCGTGATGATCAGCAAACTCGAGGACGTCGATGAGTCTGTCCGTGAACTCTATATTGAGGACACCGAGGGTGAAGGCTACATCCTCGATCTCGACGACTCCTCCTACAAGTCGAAGCTTGATGAGTTCCGGAAGAACAACCGCAAGCTCCACAACGCCCAGCAGGCGGCGAAGAAGGAGATGGAGAAGTACAAGGGCATCGACCCCGAGAAGTGGGCTGAGGCTCAGGAGCGGCTGAAGGAGCTGGACAAGCTCGAGGAGCAGGGCCTCCTCAAGGACGGCGATGTGGAGAAGGTCGTTGAGAAGCGCACCGCCACAATGCGGAGCGAGTACGAGCAGCAGGTCAAGTCGATGAAGGAATCGCTTGCTGCACTCGAAGATGAGCGGAACAAGCTCAGAGGCAAGCTCGGCAACACACTCATCGAGACCACCTTTCGTCAAGCTGTCGACAAGGTTGGGCGACTCCGCCCGGGTGCGTTCACCGATGTCGTCGGCCGCGCTCGGCAGAACTGGACGGTCGACGAAGAGGGCCAGCTCACGGCCAAGGATCTCTTCAACGAGAAGGGCGACCCGATGACACCCGAGGAGTGGAGCAGCCGTCTTCTGCGTGATGCTCCCTACCTCTTCGAAGAGGGCCAAGGCGGAGGTGCGTCGGGCGGAAAGAAGGGCAGCGGCGCTGACGACAAGGTCAAGCGCATCACTGCCAATGATCCCAGCACCTTCGGCGAGAACCTCGAGGCAATTGCTTCGGGCAGGGTGATTGTGTCCGACGAGTAATCGACGGCTCAATCCTGAATGCTCCACCAAGACCCACGGTAGTGTTTATCGTGGGTCTTGGTATGTGTATAGGTATACAATAGAGGAGCAAGCATGCAGGGTGCGGCCGAAATAACAGCTGATGGAAAGTACCGATACGACCTGACTCGCTGGTGGTCTGCGAGCTACAGCAAGACTCGCTGGTGCCTCTGGGTGATGCTCAACCCATCGACCGCAGACGCAGCCGTCAACGACCCCACAATCACTCGGTGCATCAGCTTCGCAGCACACGCCGGATTCACGGGCATTGCTGTGGTCAATCTCTATGCGTTCAGCACGACCTATCCTTTCGAGCTGACAGTGGCGAAAGATCCCGTCGGTCCTCTCAACGATGCACACATTAGACGATGGGTGAAACAATCGCAGAGAGTGGTGGCAGCGTGGGGAGCCTTTGACGGCTTCCCGAATAACGGGGTCTCTCGTAGGTCTGACGCCGTCTTGAAGCTGCTCCCATCAGCTACCCTCTGCTTGGGCCGAACCAAAGCAGGGGCGCCTAAGCACCCACTATACGTCCCCGCCGCGACCCAGATGATTCAGTACTAGGAGCATCAAATGAAACTCGATATGGCCCTCACCCATCCCGACTTTGACTTCGACCTCGAGGTTCTTGCATCACTTCCGCTCACCCGCAACTACCCCCTCCCGCTCGAATGTCTCATCACTGATTTCTGCCTCACCAATCAGAAGAGCCTCCGGGAGGTCTTCGCACGCATCAAGCAGAGATTCGCAATCGAGGTAACCACGGGCCGCTGTAATGAGAACTTCTGTGCGTGGATCGAGCCGCTCTACGCCAAGCAGGCCCGTATAGTGAGTGAGAAGTACTGGGCTAAGGTGTACGAGCCCCTGCCCATCCGCCGCGTAGCCGTCCGGGTATAGTTCTTCATGGACACATTCTACGTCATCGACGGCCACTCCCAGATCTACCAGGCGTTCTTCGCTCGGATGCAAGAGCTCACAGCGCCCAACGGTGAGCCGGTGAAGGCGACCTATGTCTTCACTCGTGCTCTGATGAAGCTGCTGAGAGAGAAGAATCCCACCTACATCGTCATGGCTGCTGACGGGGATCGAAGAGATCTGCATCGTCGAAAGCTCTACCCCGAGTACAAGGCGAACCGGGGAGGTGAAAAGCC
>CAYRNE010000316.1:0-3859 GCA_964425245.1 uncultured Devosia sp. | reverse complement strand
CGGATCGATCACCAGCTGCGTCAGCCCATAATGGTCGCGCAGGTCGATGAACAGCAACCCGCCGTGGTCGCGGATACGGTGGACCCAGCCCGAAAGCCGCGCGTTGCCTCCCACGTCCTCGCGGCGAAGGGCGGCGCAGGTATGGGTGCGGTAGGGGTGCATTTTCGGACTGACTCGGCTGGCTCGGAAAACGGCGGACAAGCGCATGAGCCACCCGGTTTGTCAAGGCAACCGCAACGGCGGATTCCCTCGGGAAATCGGCGCTGGAGTGGAGCGTTCGCGCCTGTTATGAGCGTCGGACGGAGACTTGAGACAAGGACTTATGGAGCCGATCACTTCCACGTCCGCGCTCGCGGCATTCTGCGGGCGCGCTGCCGATCAGGACTTTGTCACCGTCGACACGGAATTCCTGCGAGAGACGACCTATTGGCCGAAGCTGTGCCTGCTGCAGGCCGCGACTGCGGACGAAGCGGTGCTGGTCGACCCCCTCGCGCCCGGACTCGACCTCGCACCCTTCTTCGACCTGCTCGCCAACGAGCGGGTCACGAAGGTCTTCCATGCGGCGCGCCAGGACATCGAGATTTTCGTCAAGCTCGCCGGGCAGGTGCCGGCGAACATTTTCGACACGCAGATCGCAGCGAGCGTCTGCGGCTTTGGCGACAGCGTCTCCTACGACAACCTCGTCCGCTCGATCGCCAAGATCGAGATCGACAAATCCTCCCGCTTCACCGACTGGTCGCACCGGCCGCTCACCGAGAAGCAGAAGGCCTATGCGCTCGCCGATGTGACGCATCTGCGCCAGATCTACGAATCCCTCGTCGAGCAGGTCGAGCAGAGCGGCCGCTGGGACTGGGTCGTCGACGAGCTCGAGTCGATGCGCCGCATCGAGACCTACGTCGTGCAACCGGAGCAGGCCTGGGAGCGGCTGCGCACCAAGCTCAACCGGCCGCGCGATCTCGCCGCGCTCAAGGCCCTCGCCGCCTGGCGGGAGCGGCGCGCGCAGGAGGCGAACCAGCCGCGCAGCCGCATCCTCAAGGACGACGGGCTGATCGAACTTGCGATGCAGCGGCCGCAGACTGCCGAGGCCTTCGACAAGCTGCGGGCGGTACAACGCGGCTTCGGCCGGAGCGCGGCAGCCGCCGAGGTGATCGAGATCATCAAGGAGGTCGAGGCGCTGCCGAAAGCTGCCCTGCCCCCTCCCCCCGACCGCTACCGGGGCCCCTCGCCCAAGGGCGCCGTCGGCGACCTCGTTCGCGTTCTGCTCAAAGCCGTCTCCGACGAGCATGGCGTGGCGGCGCGGATCATCGCGACCTCGGACGACATCGACGCCCTCGTCCTCGACGACAATGCGGATGTACCGGCGCTCCGGGGCTGGCGGCGCAAGCTCTTCGGCGAAAAGGCGCTCGCCATCAAGCACGGCAGGATCGGGCTCGCCGCCACGCGCAAGGGCGTCGTCGAGTTCGAAATCCCGCAGCAGCGCGAGGAAAACCGCGCTTAGTCCACCACGATCCCGGTCTTGGGGATGGAGGCGACGCCGGCCAGCTGATCCAGCCGGCCTTGCAGGTGATCGCCCGCAAGGAAGGCGAGGTCGCCCGGCAGACGCAGGATCAGCCGGTTGGCGACGAGTTCGAAGCCGATACGGGGCAAGACCCCCGGCATTGCCGCCGACATCGGATAGGCGACCCGGAACAGCGCGCCGATCAGCCGCGCTCGCGCATTCGCCGTGGATCCTGCGAGGTTGAGCAGCGCCTGGCTGACGCTCTTGTGCTTGAGTCCCATGTAGCGAACGGCGAGCACCTCGGCGAGGAATGCCCGGCTCGGGTGGTCGATGCCGGTCAGCGAGCCGTAGGCGATGAGATCGACGCTCTGCTCCCCGCGATAGTCGGGATGGCCTCGCCAGCCGATGTCGGCGAGGTAGCAGGCAACCTTGCGCAGGCGCCGCTCCTCGTCGCTTTCCGCCGTCCCGGTGGTCGAGAAGAACTCGGTGGTGAAGTCGAAGAGATCGGCGGCATGGGCGGGCGAGCGCGACCGCAGCACCGACATTTCCTCGGCGGCTTCGAGCAGCGGGTCGCGTTGCTGCTGCTCCGGCGAAAGCAGGCTGAACAGATAACCCTCCCGCACGCCGAGCGCCGAAAAAACGACGGTGTCGAAGCGTCCGGTGCGCAGCGTTTCCGCAAGCACGGCCGCACCGTAGGGTACAAGCTCGCGGCGCGAGTTGCTGACGGAGTCGCTGCCGGGCATCGGCTGGCCGGAAGCGAGCGCATCGAGGATTTCGGTACAGAAGCGCTCCACCTCAGGGGCCGCGACGGCGTAGTGCTGCACCATATGCAGCGGGTATTTGCTGATGACCTGGTGCAGCTTGGCGAGCGCCCGCCAGGTACCGCCGATGGCGCAGAACTGGCCACCCCGCTCGCGCGTCGCCAGCATCGACTGCTTGAGCCGCGAGCGGCTCAGCGTTCGCGCCGCTGCGGGGGACGCCTTGCTGTCGTCCTGCAGCCGGATCACGCCGAGCTGGTGCGTCTCGCCGGTCGTGTCGCGTCCATTCTCCATAACCGAGAGCTCGAGGCTGCCGCCGCCCAGATCGCCGACGAACCCCGAGAAACCGGGGATGCCCGCACAAACGCCGAGCGCCGCGTAGTGCGCCTCCTCCTCGCCCGAAAGGACACGCACCGGCGCCTTGATGATCGCTTCGACCGCAGAAACGAAGGCGTCGCGATTGCTCGCCTCGCGCACGGCCGAGGTCGCAAGGACGTGCGTCGTTGCGACCTTCATCAGCCGCACGACCAGCGCGAAGCGTTTGATGGCGGTGAGGGCGCGCTGCATGTTGTCGTCGGCCAGCCGGCCGGTGCTGGCGACGCCCCGCCCGAGCGCGCAGGAAGCCTTCTCGTTGTAAAGCGGCGTCAGGGCCCGTGCGTGACGCTCATAGACGACGAGGCGCACCGAGTTGGAGCCAATGTCGAGCACGGCCACCGGCGGGCCGCCCTTGATGCGGCCCTGCGCGGATGGATCGGCGTCGACGCCCCAGTACCGGTTCAATCCTCGGTCTCTTCCTTGTCGCGCGAGAGGGCGCTGCCGCGACCCGAAAGGCTGGCGTGGGTCATGAAGTAGTCGTGGGCATTGAACGCTTCCCCGCCCGGATCGAGCCGCACGCGGTGGGAGCTGCCGTCCGGCAGCACCTCCCAGCTTTGCTGGTTGTCGCGCAGATAGGCAACCATCATCCGGTCGAGCACCTGCTTATGCACGGTTTCATTGGTGAGCGGTACCATGACCTCGACCCGCCAATCGAGGTTGCGCTGCATCAAATCGGCCGAGGACATGAACACCCTGGCGTGGCGCGAGGGCATGGGGTGACCGTTTCCGAAGCAATAGATGCGCGAATGTTCGAGGAACCGGCCAACCACGGATTTCACCCGAATGTTGTCCGAGAAGCCGGGGATGCCGGGGCGGAGGCAGCAGATGCCGCGAACGACGAGCTCGATCTTCACGCCCTCCTGGCTCGCCGAATAGAGCGCATCGATGATCTCGGGATCGACCAGGGCGTTCATCTTCATCCAGATGCTGGCGGGCTCACCCCGCCGCGCGAACTCGACCTCGCGCTCGATGAGGTCGAGCAGCGTCGATCGAAGATTGACCGGGGAGGTTGCGATCGCCTCGAGCTCAGTCGGCCGCGCATAGCCGGTGATGAAGTTGAACACCCGGGCCACGTCTCGCGTGATCGCGGGGTTTATGGTGAAGAAGCTGAGGTCGGTGTAGATGCGCGCCGTGACGGGGTGATAGTTGCCCGTGCCGAGGTGGCAGTAGGAAACCAGTTTGCCCTCCTCGCGTCGCACCACCTGGCTCATCTTGGCGTGCGTCTTGA
>CAYRNE010000315.1:0-3879 GCA_964425245.1 uncultured Devosia sp. | reverse complement strand
TGACGCCTGCTGCAACCCGCCCCCGGCGCCACGCCTCGCCTGCAACCGACCGCCACCGACCCCCGTTGTGAATGGATCAGGGCAGCGGGGAAGTTGGAGGAGGAAACGATGAAGGCCCTTGTTCCCGCCATCGCCGCCGCTCTCGTCATCGCCTCGGCCCCGCCGGCGCTCGCCCAGGTCGAGATCGTCGTGCCGGGCGGCACCGTGGAGACGCCGGACACCGCCCCGCGGCCGATCTATAACGACGACTACGTCTACGGCACTCCGGCCGACCGGCTCCGCGACTTCGATCCCGCTGCCTACGCGATCAATGCCCTCAGGATCAGCAACTTCTTCCCGCGTCGCGGCCACGTCTCGTTCAACATCGACCGCGCGGTGACGCTGAACGAGAGTGGCGAGTCGATCGCGGAGCACCAGATTCGCTGCCAGGCGGCCTACGCGAGCTACGAGCTCGCCAGCGACACCTTTCTCGACGCGAACGGCATTCCGCGGCCCTGCCGGCTGTGATCAGCGGGCGAAGGCGGCGTTAGAACTCGACCGCCCGGGGCGATTCGGTTAACCCGGGTGGGTGCTCGATACCCTCGCTCCGTTCCTCGATGTCGGCCGCTCGGTGACCGGGCGGTCGTGGGTCGACCGGCTCGAACCGGCCGCGCAACGGATCGCGGCGGCGCTTGCGCAACGGGGCGAAGCCAGCGAAATCCTCGCCCGCATCGTCGCGGCGCGCGGCGTCGGCGTCGACGAGGCGGCGGACTTCCTGATGCCGACGATCCGGGCGCTGATGCCCGATCCCTCGACATTGGCCGACATGGACGCGGCCGCCGAGCGCCTCGCACAGGCCATAAGCGCGAAGGAGAGCGTCGCGCTCTTCGGCGACTACGATGTCGACGGGGCCTGCTCGGTCGCGCTGATGACCCGCTACCTCCGCCATTTCGGCATCGAGCCGCAGGTGCATATCCCCGACCGCATCTTCGAGGGCTATGGCCCGTCCATCACGGCGATGGACCGGCTGATCGACGGCGGCGCGAGCCTCGTCGTTACGCTCGATTGCGGCACGGTGAGCGATGACCCGATCGCCCATGCCCGCGGGCGGGGCGCCGATGTCGTCGTCATCGACCATCACCTGAGCGACGCCGAGCTGCCGAAGGCGACCGCCATCGTCAATCCGAACCGGCCGGACGACGTTTCCGGGCTTGGGCATCTGTGCGCTACGGGCGTTGCCTTCATGGTGCTGGTCGCGGTCAACCGCGTGCTGCGCAACCGCGGCGAAACGGGCCTTCCGGACCTCATGGCGCTGATCGATCTTCCCGGCCTTGCGACAGTCTGCGACGTCGTGCCGCTCAAGGGGCTGAACCGCGCCTTCGTGCAGCGCGGGCTCGAGGCGGCGCGCCGCGGCGACAACAAGGGCATCGCCGCCCTCACCCTCGCCGCGCGCCTCAGCGGGCCGCTCAATGCCTATCATTTCGGCTTCATCATCGGCCCGCGCATCAATGCCGGCGGCCGCATCGGCAACGCCGCACTCGGCGCGCGGCTGCTTTCGCTCGAGGACGAGCACGAGGCGCAGGTCCTCGCGGCCCAGCTCAGCGAGCTCAACGACGAGCGGCAGCGGATCGAGATCGCCGCGGTGGAGGAGGCAACAGCGGCCGCCGAGGCCGAGATCGGGGGCGGCGACGGGCCGCCCGTGCTGGTGCTTGCCTCGGCCAACTGGCACGCCGGCGTCGTCGGGCTGGTCGCGGCGCGCCTGCGCGAGCGTTTCGACCGGCCGGTCTTTGCGATCGCGCTCGGCCCCGATGGCACGGGCACCGGCTCGGGCCGGTCGATGCCCGGCGTCGACCTCGGGTCGGCCGTCATCGCCGCCGTGGAAGCGGGCCTCATCGCCCGCGGCGGCGGCCATGCCATGGCGGCGGGCGTCACCATCAGGCCCGGGCAGATGGGGCCTTTCCGCGCGCACCTTTTCGAGACGCTGGGGCCGGCGGTCACCGCGGCCCGGCGGCGCACCGACCTGCGGATAGACGCGGCGCTCTCGGCGCGCGGGGCTACGCCGGATTTCGTCCGCGACATCGAACGGGCCGGACCTTATGGGGCCGGCAATCCACAGCCGGTCTTTGCCTTTGCAGCCCACCGGGTGAAGTTTGCGGAGGTCATCGGCGCGGGCGGCCACGTGCGCTTCACGCTTACCGCCGGCGACGGCGCGCGCCTCAAGGCCGTAGCTTTCCGGGCTGCCTCGACGCCACTCGGCCAGGCACTGCTGGCGGCCGGCGACCGGCCCATGCATGTTGCCGGCTGTCTGACGCTCGACCATTACCAGGGCCGGGAGGAGGTGCAGCTTCGCGTTTCCGACGCGGCCGACCCGGACGCCTCCTGACTTGGGATGCGGCAGTTTTCACTGGCCTCTGCAAGGTCTTAGCGTCCACACCTGATGTCACGAACGACTTGCGCGGCCGCGCCCGCCGCCTTTAGACTGCGGCCCTTGATTGCCGGGGGCGGCGCCGCCACCTGAGGCGGCGGGAAACGTGCGCCGGATCGGGCCTGCCCGCGGCGCGTTGAGCATGGAATGAGTAGCGTCATGGACGAGACAGCCGCGGGCGGACGCCTGGCGAACCCGACTCTCTGGACCCGCCTGGTCACGCCTTTCGTGGCCTGGATAGGCAAGCACCTGATCGGCCGGCCGAAGCATGGCGCGATCACCATTCATTTCCCGAACGGCAAGTCGCGCACCTTCGGCAAGCCGGGCACCGGCATGCATCCGGTGCTCCGCATCCACAATTACGGAGTCGTCACCAAGACGCTGAGCCGGGGTACGGTCGGCTTTGCCCAGTCCTACATGGACGGCGATGTCGAGATCGACGATCTCACGGTGCTCTTCCGCTATTTCCTGCAGAACCGCGACGTGCTCGACACGACAGCCGACGGCAAGCCGGGGGCGTTCCGCCGCGCCGGCCAGGATCTCGCCTTCCACCTCTCGCGCCACAACTCGAAGGAGGGGGCGAAGCGCAACGTTTCCGAGCACTACGATCTCGGGAACGATTTCTACGGCCAGTGGCTCGATCCCTCCATGACCTATTCCTCGGCCCTGTTCACCTCGGAGGACCAGACGCTCGAGGAAGCGCAGCACCAGAAATACCGCCGGGTCGCGGATGCTGCGGGCCTGACCGAGGGCAGCAGCGTGCTCGAGATCGGCTGCGGCTGGGGCGGCTTCGCCGAAACGGCGGCCCGCGATTACGGCGCCTCGGTTTACGGCATCACGCTCAGCGCCGAGCAGCTCAAGTTCGCGACCGACCGCATGGTGCGCCAGGGGCTCGACGATCTCGTCAGCCTCCGCCTCGAAGACTACCGCGACACGAAGGGACAGTTCGACCACGTTGCCTCGATCGAGATGATCGAGGCGGTGGGCGAGGACCATTGGCCGACCTATTTCCAGGCCGTGTACGACCGGCTCAGGCCGGGCGGCACCGCAGCCATCCAGGCGATCACCATCGACGAGAACGAGTTCGACAACTACCGGGCCGGGCCGGACTTCATCCAGCGCTACATCTTCCCGGGGGGCATGCTGCTGACCAAGCAGATCATGCGCGAGCAGGGTGAACGCGTCGGGCTCGTGCTCGAGCAGGTCGAGAACTTCCGCCTCTCCTATGCCCGCACCCTTCGGCTCTGGGCCGAGCGCTTCAAGGAGCGCTGGAGCGAGATCCGGAAGCTCGGCTACGACGAGTCCTTCCGCCGCAAGTGGCTCTATTACCTGAGCTATTGCGAGGCCGGCTTTCTCGAAGGGTCGATCGACGTCGGCATCTATCAGTATCGCCGGCCGGTCTAGTACTTGTTCTTGTTCTGTTCTCGACAGAAGTGGATGCAAAGTTTACGCTTGCGACTCACAATGAGGGTCGA
>CAYRNE010000314.1:0-3908 GCA_964425245.1 uncultured Devosia sp. | reverse complement strand
GGATTTCGGGTTCCGGCGCCGTGCGGCCGAAGCCGGTTTCGAGGAAGTCGAAGTCGCAGCCCTTGTCGGCCTGCATGACGTGGGCGGAAAAGAGGTGGCCATAGCCACGCCCGAAGTGCGGCGCCGGCGGGATCCACGCGGCGCGGCGGCGCGCGAGTTCCTCCCCCGGGACCTCCATGTCCAGCATGCCGGCGGCAACATCGAGGGCGACGACGTCACCCGTCTGCAGCAGTGCGAGGGGTCCGCCCACATGCGACTCCGGGGCGACGTGGAGGATGCAGGCGCCGTAGCTCGTGCCGCTCATGCGTGCATCCGAGATGCGCACCATATCGCGCACACCCTGCTGCAGCAGCTTTTTCGGGATCGGCAGCATGCCCCATTCCGGCATGCCGGGTCCGCCCTGCGGCCCCGAGCCTCGGCAGACGAGGACGGTGTCGGCGGTGACCGCGAGATCCGGATCGTCGATCCGCTGCCTGAGTTCGGCGTAGGAATCGAAGACCAGGGCCGGGCCACGGTGGCGGAGAAGCCGGGGGTCGGCCGCGGACGGCTTCATGACCGCTCCGTCCGGCGCGAGATTTCCCCGCAGCACGGCCATGGCGGGGGCCGTGGTGACGGGATTGCCGCGGCTGCGGATCACATCGGGGAGGTAGGTTTGCGCGCCCGCGATCTCCTCATCGAGCGTCCGGCCGGTCGCAGTCAGCGCGCCGCCATCGATGAAATCGCCCATTTGAGCCATGAGCGCCCTGAGCCCGCCGGCATAGAAGAAGTCCTCCATGAGGTACTTCTCGCCGGAGGGCCGGACGTTGGCGAGGAGCGGCACCCTGCGCCCCGCCGCCTCGAAGTCGTCGAGGGTCAGCGGATAGCCGGCCCGGCGCGACAGCGCCGTCAGATGAATGACGGCGTTTGTCGAACAGCCCATGGCCATCGCGACGGCAAGCGCGTTGTCGAACGAGGCCCGCGAGAGCAGCATCGCCGGCGTCAGTTCCTCGCGCACCATGCCGACGATGCGGCGGCCGGTCGCCGCCGCCATGCGGATGTGATTGGCGTCGGCCGCCGGGATGGAGGATGCGCCGGTGAGACAAAAGCCGAGCGCATCGGCGATGGCCGTCATGGTCGAGGCGGTCCCCATCGTCATGCAGTGGCCATAGGAGCGCGCGATGCCGGCCTCCACCGCCTGCCACTCGGCGGCATCGATACGCCCCGCCCGGCGCTCGTCCCAATACCTCCAGGCGTCCGATCCCGAACCGAGAATTTCGCCGCGAAGATTGCCGCGGAGCATCGGTCCGGCCGGCAGGTAGATGGCGGGCAGGTTCATGCTGATGGCACCCAGCAGCAGGCCCGGCGTGGTCTTGTCGCAGCCGCCCATCAGCACGGCGCCGTCGACCGGGTGCGAGCGCAAGAGTTCCTCGGTCTCCATCGCCAGCATGTTGCGATAGAGCATGGTGGTCGGCTTGACGAAGTTTTCGCTCAGGGAGAGCGCCGGCAGCTCCAGCGGAAAGCCGCCCGCCTGCAGCACGCCGCGCTTCACGTCCTCGACCCGTTGCCTGAAATGCGCGTGGCATGGATTTATGTCCGACCACGTATTGACGACGGCGATGACCGGCTTGCCGCTCCAGTCCTCGCGCGCATAGCCCATCTGCATCAGCCGCGAGCGGTGCCCGAAGCTGCGCAGGTCATCCGGATCCAGCCAGCGCGCCGATCGAAGCCCGGTCATGGTAATGCCGTCACGCCCTCCCTGCAGCGACGACAATCGTTACCCGCCGCCGCCCCCGGCGCAACCCGCGTTGCCGACAAAAGGTGAGACAGTCAGATCGGCCGGACGTAAGCTTGCGCCGGGGCGCCACCCCTCAGCGCCGCCAATGCGGTGAACTGCAGGCAGTCGGCGGCCATCTCCATGACTTCGATCCGATTGCCGTCCGGGTCGGCAATCCACATGCCACGATTGCCGTCGACCCCGCGTCTCGAAGCCACGAGCGGCGCCGTCGCCTCGATGCCGACGGCTTTGAGATGCACCGCGAACTTTTCGATATCATCGGTCGTGAGGCATAGGTGATTGACGCCTGTCCGCGCGGGGCCGGGTACCGGTTCCCCATCGCCGCCGGGAAAGAGCTCGATGAAGAGATCATCGGTCACGCGCAGATACGCGATCCACGGTCTCCCGTCTTCGTGCGTCAGCCGCAGGAACTCGGGGAACCCCAGCTTGCGGTAGAACTCGAGCGATCGATCGAGGTCGTTCACCCTGAGGGCTATGTGCCCGATGCTTGCGAATGCGGCCATTGCGTCTCCTCCGCCTCTTCCGTGCAATCTACGTGCTCGCCCGGACCACCAGCTCCGGCTCGATCAGCGTCACGCGCGGCTCAGGCGGCTGATCCTTTGCCGTAATGAGCCGCACGAGCCGATCGACGGCCATGCGCGACACCTGGTCGACCGCGTAGTTCATCGTCGTCAGCGGCGGCTGCGCGAATTCGGTGAACTCGATGTTGTCGTAGCCCATGATCGCAATGTCCTGCGGGACCCGCTTGCCGTGGCGGTGGCACCAGCGCAGCGCGCCGATCGCGAGCGAGTCGTTGTGGCTGAAGACCGCGCTCGGCGGTTTCCCGATGCTCATGAGATTGTCGAGCCCGTAGTAGCCGTGCGTCGCATAGTGGCCGTTGGTCGAAACGATGAGCGAGCGATCGAGCGGTATGCCCGCCTCCGCCAGTGCCTGCTGGTATCCCTCGAACTTCTCGCTGTTGACCTGCGTGGCGTTGGGATCGAGAAAGCCGATCCGCTTGTGTCCGAGCGCGATGAGATGGCTGACTGCCCGCCGCGTCCCGACGCGGTCGTCGACGCTGACCGCGTCGATCCCGGCATCGGGGCCGGCGATGAGGAGCACCACCGGGAAGTGGCGGCGCAGCGCCTTGAGGTGGTCGAGCTGATCGTGCACCGCCGGATAGATCAGCATGCCGTCGACCCGCCGCGAGCGGAACATTTCGACGAGGCGCTTTTCCTCGCTCAACCGGTGGTTCGACGTGGCAAAGAGCGTGCCGTAGCCGCGTTCGGCGAGCGCGATCTCGACCTGCTGGGCCGTTCGCGTCAGCGTCGGGTTCATGATGTCGGTGAGTATCAGGCCTATGGTCTTGGTCTCGCGGCTTACGAGCGAGCGGGCCACGTGATTGGGCTGGTAATTGAGCTCCTCGGCAGCACGGCGGATGACCTCGCGCGTCTCGGCCGGGATGCGCGGGCTGCCGCGCAGTGCCAGCGACACGGTGTTGGCGGAGAAGCCCGTCTTGTCGGCGATGTCCTTTAGGCGCGGGCTTGCCTGACGCATGTAGTCCTGTTCCGGTTGCCGGCAGCACGATTGGGATTCGCCGTGCGGCCGTTCTCGCTGCCGGCTGGTCTTAGGCCGAAACGGCCTCGCCGCGAAGCCGGGCGATGGCCTTGAGCTGCATCGACTTGGGATCCATCTGCATGAGTTCGATGCGGTTGCCGTCCGGGTCCTCGATCCAGGCCTGCCAATTGCCGTCGACCGCGAACTTGAGCGGCATGAGCAGCGGGATGCCGGCCGCCTCGATCTCGGCAACGAGCGACTTGAGGTCGTCAACGGCAAGGCACATGTGGTTCATGCCGTTTGCATTCCAGCCCGGCGCACGGTCGCCCTCGGCATCGGGGAAGACCTCGAGATACTGGTCGTCGGTTATCCTGAGGTAGACGAGCCAGACGCTGCCGTCGTCCTTGTGCAGCCGCATCATCTCGGCAAAGCCGAGCTTTCCGACATAGAAGTCGAGGGACCTCTGGAGGTCGCTGACCTTGATCGCGACATGCGCGTACCCCGTTATTCCCTTCATCGTCCCTGCCCTGTCGTTCCGCTTCTTGTATGAACGCTAATATTCCCCATGCTTACGGAGCATGGCAGTAAACGTCAATAT
>CAYRNE010000313.1:0-3925 GCA_964425245.1 uncultured Devosia sp. | reverse complement strand
GAGCGCATCGGACACATGCTCCTCGACCTTGGCGAGCGCCGCCTCGTCGATCAGCGGGCCGAGGATGACGCCCTCGTCGAAACCGTTCCCCGTCTTGAGCCGTCCGACCGCCGCGGCCAGTTTTTCGGAGAAGGCGTCATAGACGCCCTCCTGCGCATAGATGCGGTTGGCGCAGACGCAGGTCTGGCCGTTGTTGCGGAACTTCGCGATCAGCGCGCCTTCGACCGCCGCATCGAGATCGGCATCGTCGAAGACGATGAATGGAGCATTGCCGCCGAGTTCGAGGCTCAGCCGTTTGATCTGCGGGGCGGCCTGCGCCATGAGAATGCGCCCGACTTCGGTCGACCCGGTAAAGCTCAATTTGCGCACCGTTTCGTTCGTGCAGAATTCCTTGCCGATTTCTGACGACTTCGTGGACGGCAGCACGCTGAAGAGTCCGGGCGGCAATCCGGCGCGCTCGGCAAGCCGCGCGAGGGCCAGTGCGGAAAGCGGCGTTTCGCCCGCCGGCTTCGACACCACCGCGCAGCCGGCGGCAAGCGCCGGCGCCATCTTGCGGGCCAGCATGGCATTGGGGAAGTTCCACGGGGTGATCGTCGCGATCACACCGACCGGCTGCTTCAAGACGACAATGCGCTTGTCGGGCTGGTGGCCCGGAATGGTGTCGCCGTAAACGCGCTTGGCCTCCTCGCCAAACCACTCGACATAGGCGGCGCCATAGAGGATCTCTCCCTTCGCCTCGGCGACGGGCTTGCCCTGTTCCGCTGTCATCAATGCGGCGAGGTCGTCGGCATGCTGGAGCATCAGCTCATGGAGCCGGCGAAGAACCGCGGCGCGCTCCTTTCCGGTTCTTGCCGCCCAATCCCGCTGTGCCGCGGCGGCGGCGGCGATGGCACGGCGTGCTTCCGCCGCGCCGCAATCGGGCAACTCGGCCAGAACCTCGCCCGTCGAAGGATTGGTAACCTCGAACGTGCCGCCGCCCGGCGAAGCCTCGAGCCAGGCGCCGCCGACATAGGCTGCGGCGGGCGCGATGTCGCCATCCTTGAGCCTTTTGCTCAGTGCTTCGGCAATTGGCATTGGAGTCTCCTGCTTCGCTGTGGAACTGAGACAAGCGCGCGCCGCAGGAACGCGCAAGCCCGGTAATCTGCTCCCCGTTCCATCTTGCGGAACCGGCCGCTTTTGGCTTTGCTGCAAAAAACACCCGGGGGGAACGATGGCCGGTTCCGGCAAGCTCTACGAGCACTACGAGAATGACTTCCGCAAGCTGGTCGGCGGCTCGGCGCAGCTCGAGACGCTCTATACGGGGTGCCGCTGGGCCGAGGGCCCGGTGTGGTTCGGCGATGGCGGCTACCTGCTCTGGAGCGACATTCCGAACGACCGCATCCTTCGCTGGACCTTCGGCGCGGGCGTCGATGTCTTCCGCACGCCGGCCGGAAACACCAACGGACATACGCGCGACCGCGAGGGGCGGCTCGTCTCGTGCTCGCACGGCAACCGGCGCGTCGAGCGCACCGAACACGACGGCTCGATTACGGTGCTCGCGACCCACTACGAGGGCAAGCCGCTCAATTCACCCAACGACGCCGTCGTGAAATCCGACGGAACGATCTGGTTCACCGACCCCGCCTACGGCATCGAGAGCGACTACGAAGGCCACAAGAGCCCGCAGGAGCAGCCCGGCTGCTACGTCTATTGCCTCGACCCGAAGTCGGGAAGGCTCAAGGCGGTGGTGACTGACATGGATCGCCCCAACGGTCTCGCGTTCTCACCCGACGAGTCGATTCTCTACGTCGCCGACAGCGCCCGCAGCTTCTCCGACGACCGCCCGCACCACATCCGGGCCTTCAAGGTGGGCTCCGGCAACCGGCTGTCGGGCGGCAAGGTGCTGGCGGTTATCGAGCCCGGCCTGCCCGACGGCTTCCGTTGCGATACGGACGGCAACATCTGGACCAGCGCAGGCGACGGCGTTCACATCCTTTCGCCCTCGGGCGTAATGATCGGCAAGATCTATACGCCGAAAACCCCGGCCAACGTCTGCTTCGGCGGACCGAAGAACAACTGGCTCTTCATCGCGGCGACCGACTCGGTTCACCTGCTCCACACCATGGCCAACGGCGCGCGGCGGCCCTGAGAAGCCGGGGACGGCTCGAGCGTGTGCCGCCCCGGCCCAGCTGCTAGGCGGCCGACGGGCCAGGATCGTCGTCGGCCGGCTGCGGCTGTTCCACCGAGGTGACCGTCAGCACTTCCTTCCGGCCATCGCGCGTGTGCCAGGTGATCGACTGGCCCCGCCTGAGGCCCACGAGGGCCGCGCCGACCGGCGTCAGCACCGAGATCTTTCCCTCGGCGATATCCGCGTCCTGCGGAAGGACCAGTTCCACCTCGCGCTCGGTCCCGCCCGTCGCGCGATAGCGCACGCGCGTCCCCAGGCGAACGACGTCGGGCGGCACGAGGAAATCGGGCACTACCTCGGCGCGCTCGAGTTCGTAAAGCAGCGTGTCGGCGGCCTCGGCCGTCTGCCCCGTGCCGGCCATCGCGAGCACAGAGAGCATCTGATGTTCGCTCTTGCCGATGACGATGTCGGGCGAAAGCGTGAAATCCTGCAGCGTTGTCGTGGTCATGGCAAATGTCTCCCGGCGCCCGAAGCGGCGGCCGCAAGCGTTGAACGCGGATGAATTGGGTGGCTGGATGCCGTCGGCGTATTGCCCCTAAGCCCGAGGGGCATCGCTCTCGGACCTAGGGCAGAGATCCTGCCGCGGCGATCGCGCGGCGGATGTATCGGTCAAGTCTGACGACAAATCCAGTCATAGCATCAATGTAGGATACCCGGCAGGGAAGTCAACGAGGCTCGATGCGGGCCGCAACCTGTACCGGCATGGCAACAGCGGCCTGAAGCGCGCGGCGTGGGGATGGGCAGGCTACATTGTCGCGCCGATCTGCCAGGGCACGAATTCGTTGTCGCCGTAGCCGAGGAGCTCGGACTTGCTCTTCTCGCCCGAGGCGACGCTGAGAACCTTGCGGAAGATTTCCTCGCCCTTCTGCTGCAGCGAAGTGCCGTCGAGCACGTCCCCACCATTGATGTCCATGTCGTCGATCATCTTCTCGTAGACATCGGAGTTCGTCGCGATCTTGATCGAGGGCGTGGGCTTGCAGCCATAGGCCGAACCGCGGCCAGTCGTGAAGCAGAGGACATTGGCGCCGCCCGCGACCTGCCCCGTCGCCGAGACCGGGTCGTAACCGGGCGTATCCATGAACACGAACCCCTTCTCCGTCACCGGATCCGCGTAGTGATAGACTGCATTAAGCGGCGTGGTCCCGCCCTTGGCGGCCGCACCGAGCGACTTCTCGAGGATCGTCGTCAGTCCGCCGAGCTTGTTGCCGGGCGAGGGATTGTTGTTCATCTCCATCTGGTTACGGGCGGCGTAATCCTCCCACCAGTGGATGATCTCGACGAGTTTCTCGCCGACCTCGCGGCTGCGCGCGCGCCGCGTCAGGAGGTGCTCGGCACCGTAGATTTCAGGCGTCTCGGAAAGAATCGCGGTGCCGCCATGGCGAACGAGGATATCCGCCGCAACGCCCAGCGCCGGGTTTGCGGTGATGCCCGAATAACCGTCCGACCCCCCGCACTGGAGCGCCAGGATCAGTTCGCTGGCGGGCTGCGTCGTGCGTGTCGCGCGATTGACGACCGGCAGCATCTGCCTGACCGCTTCGACGCCGGCCTCGACGGTCTTCTTTGTGCCGCCGACCTCCTGGATGGTCATCGTGCGGAAGGTCTCGTTCTCGGTGACGCCATAGGCTTCCTTGAGCTTCGGAATCTGGAAGCCCTCGCAGCCGAGCCCGACCATGACGACACCGCCCATGTTCGGGTTGGTGGCGTAGCCCCAGGTCGTCTTCTTGAGGGTGTCGAAGATCACCCCGCGATAATCGATGA
>CAYRNE010000312.1:0-3972 GCA_964425245.1 uncultured Devosia sp. | reverse complement strand
GCATTGAGTGACATCATTCCCATAAGTCTCCGTGCATTTACCTGTGACGTTCTAGCACAATGCCAAACGTGCCCGGTGCTCTCGATTAGACGTTTGACCTAGATCTGATCAACGCCGTGCGGCCCTCGATGCTTCCTTGCCCGGGTGGCTCAGGCGCGCCGCAACGCTTCGACGCCGGGCAGGGACTTGCCCTCCATCCATTCAAGGAACGCGCCGCCCGCGGTCGATACATAGGTGAAATCGTCCTTCACACCGGCCTTGGCGAGCGCAGCCACCGTGTCGCCGCCGCCGGCGACGGAGACGAGCTTGCCCGCCCTGGTCCGAGCAGCGACGTAGCGGGCGATCTCGGTCGTCCCCGTATCGAAAGGTTCGAGCTCGAAGGCACCGACCGGGCCGTTCCAGACAAGGGTCGCAGCCTCGTCGATCGTTCCCTTGATCCGCTCGATCGAACTCGGGCCGATATCGAGGATCATGCCGTCGGGATCAATGGCATCGAGACCGTAGTGTCGGTGCGGCGCGTTGGCCTCGAAGCGCCAGGCCACCGTCGCGTCGATCGGCAAAATGATGGCGCAGTGGGCTTCTTCGGCCTTGTCCCGGATGCGATTGGCGGTCTCCGCGAGGTCTTTCTCGACCAGCGACTTGCCGACCCCGAGCCCGCCGGCGAAAAGGAAGGTATTGGCCATGGCCCCGCCGATGACCAGCGCCTCGACCTTGTCGATAAGGTTTTCAAGCAGGTCGATCTTGGTCGAGACCTTGGCGCCGCCCACGATGGCGATTACCGGGCGGCGGGGGGCGCCGAGGCCTTTCTCCAGCGCTTCGAGCTCGGCCTGCATCGCAAGGCCGGCAGCCGCGGGAAGCCTGTGTGCGAGGCCTTCGGTCGACGCGTGGGCGCGGTGGGCGGCCGAGAAGGCGTCATTGACGTAGACGTCGCCGAGCGAGGCCATGCGCTCGACAAGCTCGGGATCGTTCTTCTCTTCACCCGGGTGGAAGCGGGTGTTCTCGAGAACAAGGATGCTGCCCGCGGGCGCGCTCTCTATCGCCCGCCTCGCTTTGTCCATGTCGGTCCAGTCGGTGTCGACGAAGCCGACGCGGTGACCCGTCGCCTCGGCCACGGCGGGCACGACGACCTCGAGCGAACAGGTCTTGTCGACCTTCCCCTTCGGGCGCCCGAAGTGAGAGACGAGGATCGCCTTGCCGTCGACCTTGGTGATCGCACGGATGGTCGGGACGATGCGTTCGATCCGCGTGGCGTCGCTGACCTTGCCGTCCTCGACGGGCACGTTCAGGTCGGCGCGGAGCAATACGCGCTTGCCTGTGAGATCGAGGTCGTCGAGGGTCTTGAATCCGGTCATCTTGCCTCATGCCAAGCCGTAGATGATGGGCGGCTATAGCAAGATTGGCCGGGCCCGCCTAGCAGCGGCCGAAACCCGTGGCGTCGGTTCAGACGCGTTCGAAAAGCCCCGGGTAGTCAACGACGAGTCCGTCTTCGTCGACCGCGATATCCGCCCGAAAGGAACCGTCGGCGGTTTCGAAGCGGTAGAGGCGGTCGGCCAGCCGGGTATAGATCTGCTCGGCGGGAAAAGGCTCGAGCGTATCCGCAGGAATGTAGGCCATGCGGTAGCGGCGGATCGGCAGCGTGTTGGTGAGCGGCGTCATTTCGAAATCGATGTCGGCGCATCCGTCCAGCGACGGAAGCGGTTCGCTCTGCATGCCGAACCAGCGGCCATCAGCGGCCCGTCCCAGCACGGACATTACCCCGTCGGTACGCTGCAGCAGGATCGACTCGAACAGCCAGTCGGGGCGGAGGGAGAGTTCGTATAGGACGCCGTGACGGGTGTTCCCTGCCTGACCGACGATCGCCGCCCGTACCTTTATCGTGTCCGGCCACTCGGCGACGAGGGCCTCTTCGAGCCCGCCGTGAACACGCGAACGCCAGCGGATCGATCGGCGGAGGACCATCAGTGGCTCCCGGTTCCCGCGTCCCCGTCGTCGGCGTCGTCATCGTGCTCGTCGGGGTGGGTGTCGGGCAGCATGTAGATCGGCCGGCCGCGGTGGAGGCCGACGACGATATGGACGACCCACCACAGGAAAGCGGCGCCGATCAGGACGAGAACGACGACGCCCGCAATCTGCATGTGAAGGGGCGTGAGGGCGATCATGGCGGTCAGGCTTCGCCGCCTCCGCCATTCCCTCCGCCGCGGCTATCGCCGCCGCTGTCCGTCGGGCGTTGCTTTCGCCGCGCCGCCGCGGAACCCACCATGATGCCGATGAAGATCATCGCCATCGAGCCGTAGAAGATGAGGTCCCACGGCAGCCAATCCATGGCGCGTCAGAGCGTCCTGGCGAAGGCCGCGGTCACGTCGACCATGCGGTTGCTGAAGCCCCACTCGTTGTCGTACCAGCCGAGCACGGTGACGAAGTTCCCGCCCATGACCTTGGTCTGGTCGAGGAGGATCGTCGCCGAATGCGGATCGTGGTTGAAGTCCGACGAGACGTTCGGGTGGTAGGTCACCGCAACGACGTCCTTGAGCGCCCCGTTGCTCACGTCGATGAAGGCCTGGTTGACCTCCTCGGGCGTGGTATCGCGGCTGGCGACGAACTTGAAATCGACCAGCGACACATTCGGGGTGGGAACGCGCACCGAGATGCCGTCGAGCTTGCCCTTGAGCTCGGGGAGAACGAGGCCGATGGCCTTGGCCGCGCCCGTCGAGGTCGGGATCTGGCTCAGCGCCGCGGCGCGAGCGCGATAGAGGTCCTTGTGCAGCGTGTCGAGCGTCGGCTGGTCGCCCGTATAAGAGTGGATGGTCGTCATCATGCCCTTCTCGACACCGATCACGTCGTTCATGACCTTGGCCATCGGCGCGAGACAGTTCGTCGTGCAGGAGCCGTTGGAGATGACGACATGCTCCTTGCTCAGCTTGTCGTGATTGATGCCGTAGACGACGGTGAGGTCGGCCCCTTCCGCCGGCGCCGAGACGATGACCTTCCTCGCCCCCGCCGTCACGTGCGCCAGGGCCTTTTCCTTGCTGGTGAAGATACCCGTGCATTCAAGGACGATGTCGACGCCGAGTTCCTTGTGCGGCAGCTCGGCGGGGTTTTTGACCGCCGTGACCCTGATGGGACCGGTGCCGACATCGATCGTGTCGCCGTTCACGGTGACGGTGCCGGGGAAGCGACCGTGGACGCTGTCGAAGCGAATGAGATGGGCATTGGTCTCCACGGGGCCCAGGTCATTGATGGCGACGACCTCGACGTCGTTGCGGCCTTCCTCGACGATCGAGCGCAGGATGTTGCGGCCGATACGGCCAAAACCATTGATTGCGACGCGGACGGCCATTGTGGACGGCTCCTTTGGGGAAAGATCGAAGCGAATGAGGCGCGGGGCTCTCTTACAACTGAGCCGTCACCGCTTCAACAACGGCTTTGGGCGTAATGCCGAAGTGCTCGTAGAGGGCCTCGCCCGGACCGCTCGCGCCGAACGAGTGCATGCCGACGAAGCGCCCCCTCTCACCGAGGAGCTTCAACCAGCTCATCTCGATGCCGGCTTCGACCGCGACCCGTGCGCGCGGCTTGCCGATGACGCTCTGCCGGTAGGCCTCCGGCTGTGCGGCGAAGAGCTCCATCGACGGCATCGAAACGACCTTGGCGGAGATGCCCTTTTCCGCCAGCAGCGGCAGCGCCTCGACAGCGATTGCGACTTCCGAACCGGTCGCGAAGACGATCGCCTCTGCATCTGGCTCGCCGGCGATCACGTAGGCGCCCCGGGCGCAGAGGTTCTCGTCGGAATCCGTCGAGCGGAGCGCCGGCAGGTTCTGGCGCGAGAGCGCAAGCACCGATGGCTTGTCCCTGGTCTCGATGGCGATCTGCCAGCATTCGAGCGTTTCGACGGCATCCGCGGGACGCAGGACCTGCAGCCCGGGAATGGCGCGAAGCGTCGAGAGATGCTCGACCGGCTGGTGCGTCGGCCCGTCC
>CAYRNE010000311.1:0-4000 GCA_964425245.1 uncultured Devosia sp. | reverse complement strand
GTCCAAGAAGGCGCTCGGTTACCTGGGCGAGTTCGAGAAAACCACCGCGGCGCGCGTCGCTTAATCGAGCGATCCGCCTAGCCTTTACCGAGGCCTCAAGCTAAGCCTTGCGCCGCCCTGATCGGGGATGGCGCGGGGCTTTTTGTTTGCGCTGCCGAAACCGGAAAACCAAGATGAGCCTGACCGACGACATCGACCGCCTGCGCCACGAACTGACTGCTGCCATCGAGGCGGCGGGCGACGAGGCCGTGCTCGAAGGCGTGCGCGTTGCGGCGCTGGGCAAGAAGGGCTCGGTGTCGGCGCTGCTTGCAACGCTCGGCACAATGGCGCCGGAGGAGCGCAAGACCGCCGGACCGGCGATCAACGGGCTGAAGGCAGCGATCGCCGGCGCTATCGAGGCGAAAGCGTCGGCACTCAAGGCCGCGGCGCTCGACGCACGGCTCGCAGCGGAGACGGTGGACGTCACCCTGCCGGTGCGCCCTGCCCCCACGGCCCAGGGCCGCATTCACCCGATCAGCCAGGTGTGGGACGAGATCACGGCGATCTTCTCCGACATGGGTTTCACGATCGCCGAAGGCCCGGACATCGAGACCGACTGGTACAATTTCACCGCGCTGAATTTCCCTGAGGGACATCCGGCGCGCGAGATGCACGACACGTTCTTCATGGCGCCGGCGCCCGACGGGGTGCAGCGGGTGCTGAGAACGCACACCTCTCCAGTGCAGATCCGGGTCATGCAGCGCACCAACGACAAGCCCGAGGCGGCCTACCTCACGCCGTCGATGGCGCCGCCGATCCGCGCGATCATGCCGGGCCGGACCTATCGGCACGATTCGGACCAGACGCACACGCCGATGTTCCACCAGGTCGAGGGCCTCGTCATCGACAAGGAGAGCCATATCGGTCAGCTCCGCTGGGTGCTCGAGGAATTCTTCAAGGCCTTCTTCGAGGTCGAGAACGTCAGGACGCGGTTCCGGCCGAGCTTCTTCCCCTTCACCGAGCCCTCGATGGAGGTCGACGTGCAGTGCGACCGCTCGGGCGGCGAGGTACGGATCGGAGAGGGCAGCGACTGGCTCGAAATCCTCGGCTGCGGCATGGTGCACCCCAACGTGCTCCGCAATTGCGGGCTCGACCCCGATGTCTACCAGGGCTTCGCCTGGGGCATGGGGATCGACCGGCTCGCGATGCTGAAATACGGCATGCCGGACCTGCGCGCCTTCTTCGACGGCGACAAACGCTGGATCGACCATTACGGCTTCCGGTCCTGGGACGTGCCGACGCTGTTCGGAGGCCTCAGCTCATGAGCAACGCACGCCGTACGCGGCTGTGGCCGCTCGGCATCGTGGTTGCCGCCGGGGCCCTGTCGGCGACGGCCGCGAGCGCCGAGGAGACGGTCTGCACGCCGGAGTACTACTTCAACCACAGCGAGGTTCCGCCGCTCATCATTCCGATTGACGAAGCGCGGGCGGCGGGATCGCGGGTGACCCGGCTCGACCTCGAAACCGGCGACTACCGCCAGCACTTCGGTTCCGACCCCGAGGCGACGCTGGAGAGCGGCACCATGCAGATTCTCAATCCCGGCTCGCTGCGGGAACGCATCGATTTCGTCGCGCTCGACGCCGGCGAGGGCCTCGTGCTCCGCATCTCGCTCGTCGACGAGGGGATGCCCTTCGTCCGCATCGACGGCGACGGCCTCGTCACGTCCGGCCATTGCAACTACGAGGTCGACCAGTGACCGCCGGCCCGCCCCCGATCGATCCGAATAAGCCCACCACCTTCGTCGTCACCGACATCGAGGCCGACGGGCCCAATCCGCTCGAAAGCTCGATGCTGAGCTTTGCCTCGGTCGCCTGCGACATGACTGGACATGTGCTCGGCGAGTTCGAGGCCGTGCTCGCCCCACGCCCCGACCGCAAGCCGCATCCCGAGACGATGGCGTGGTGGCAGACGCAGCCCGAAGCCTGGCGTCACGCGACGGAGAACCCGGAGCCCCCCGAGGTGGTCATGCCGCGCTACGCCGAGTGGGTCGAGAGCCTTCCCGGCTACCGCGTCTTCTGCGCCGCGCCGATGATCTTCGACGGGCTATGGATGGACCACTACCTGTCGAGCTTCGCCGGAACGCGGGTCCTCGGCATGCCGACCAGGGACCGCCAGATCTTCCGCGGCGGCGGCATCTGCCTCTACACCATGGCGGGCGCGCTGCGGGGCGCGGAATATCTCAAGTGGGGCATGCAGCGCGTGCCGCCCGAGTGGTACGGCCATATCGAGCACACGCACCGGGCGATCGACGACGCCCGCGGCTTTGCCAACGTGCTCGCCAAGCTCTTTTCGATCTCCCAGGGCCTCGAAAAGATCGAGGCGACGGAAAGCGTCTACAAATGAAGTTCACTCTCGACTGGCTCAAGGAGCACCTCGAAACGGCGGCGAGCGCGGCCGAGATCGCCGATGCGCTTAACATGATCGGGCTCGAGGTCGAGTCGGTCACCGACCAGGCCGCGCGGCTCAAGGACTTCGTCGTCGCCTTCGTGGTCTCGGCCGAGAAGCACCCCAATGCCGACAAGCTCAAGGTCTGCAAGGTCGACGCCGGGACCGGCGAAATCATCGACGTCGTCTGTGGCGCGCCCAACGCGGTTACCGGCATGAAATCGGTCTTCGCCTTTCCCGGCACCTACATCCCGGGCAAGGACATGGTGCTGCAAAAGGGCGTGATCCGCGGCGCGGCGTCGAACGGCATGCTCTGCTCGGCCATGGAGCTCGAGCTCAGCGACGACCATGAAGGCATCATCCGCCTGCCCGACGATGCGCCGGTCGGGACCCCCTATGTTGATTGCGCCGGCCTCCACGGCGCCGTGTTCGACATCGCGATCACCCCCAACCGCGGCGACGCGGCGGGCGTTTACGGAATCGCGCGGGACCTCGCCGCCTATGGGCTCGGCAAGCTCAAGGACGGCAGCATCGCGCCCCAGCCCTCGCCCGGTGGCAAGAGCCCGATCGGGGTCAGCCTCGAATTCGACGGCGATCCGGTCTGCAAGATGTTCGCCGGCCGGCTCGTCACGGGCGTCAAGAACGGGCCTTCGCCGCAGTGGCTGCAGGACCGGCTGCGCGCCATCGGCCTGAGGCCGATTTCGACGCTCGTCGACATCACCAACCTCGTCACCCATGACCGCGCGCGGCCCCTGCACGTCTTCGACGCCGACAAGCTCAGGGGCGATGTCCATGCCCGCATGGCCCATACGGGCGAAACGCTCGAAGCGCTCGACGGCCGAACCTATGCGCTCGACGAAACCATGTGCGTCATCGCGGATGATTCCGGTGCCGTCGGCATTGCAGGAATTATCGGCGGCGAACCCACCGGGTGCTCCGACGAGACCGTCAATGTGTTCATCGAATGCGCCTGGTTCGAACCGGACTCGGTCGCGGCGACCGGCCGCAAGCTCGGCATCGTGTCCGACGCGCGCTACCGTTTCGAGCGCACCGTCGACCCCGAAGGCGTGCTGCCCGGCATCGAACTCGCAACCAAGCTCGTGACCGAGCTTTGCGGCGGGACGGCGCACGAGATCGTCGTCGCCGGCAGGATCTCCTCGCCCGGCACCCTCATCGACTTCCCGTTAAGCGAGGTCCGCCGCCTGACAGGCATCGCCGCGACGCCCGAAGAAATCGTCGGCGCGCTCGGACGGCTGGGCTTTGCCGTCGCCGGCAGTGGCGAGCGGCGGCAGGTCACCGTGCCTTCGTGGCGGCCGGACGTGACGCACAAGGCCGACCTCGCCGAGGAGGCGATGCGCATCATCGGCGTCGACCGCATTCCGGTCGAGCCGCTGCCGCGGCTCAGCCACGTCGCACCGCGCATGCTGACGACGATCCAGAACCGGCGGCGCCTCGCGCGGCGGGCGCTCGCCGCGCGAGGGCTCGACGAAGCGATGAACTGGAGCTTCATCCCCGCCGTCGCTGCCGAGCGCTTCGGCGGCGGCAAGGCGGAGCTCAGGCTCGCGAATCCGATCGC
>CAYRNE010000310.1:0-4022 GCA_964425245.1 uncultured Devosia sp. | reverse complement strand
GGGCGTACCCTTCTTGGTGAGGAGGTGGCTCTGCGGACCGTCCTCGCGGATCGGCTGGCCCCGCCCCTGCCGGACCTTGAGAAGCGCGATGATCGAGGGGCCGAACAGGAAGACGAAGAACAGCGCCGTGACAACCGCACCCGCCGTGCGGAAGGTGATGTAGCGAAAGACATTGAACAGGGCCAGCGCCTCGCCCAACTGTCCGAGGTAGTACAGCATGACCTACGCGTCCTTGCCCCGGCGCCGGCGGCAGCTCACTTGAACCGGTTGCGGATCGCCTCGACGAGGCTCCCCAACCGCACGCCTTTCGACCCTTTGACCATAACTGAGTCGCCATAGGCAAGGCCCGCGAGGATGGTCTCGCCGAGCTCGTCGATGGTGTTCGCGTGACCGGCGACGGGCGCGCCCTCGAGCGCTGCACCGAGCGAGGCCATGGCGGGACCGACAAGAAAAATCCGTGTTGCTCCAGTGGCTTGTACCGATCTGCTGAGCGAGGCGTGGAGCGCGGGCGACTGCGCCCCGAGTTCGAGCATATCGCCGAGAACCAGGACCTTCTGCCCGCCGGGCGGCCGGATGCCGGCATAGACTTCGAGCGCGGCGGCCATCGATGCGACGTTGGCGTTGTAGCTCTCGTCGATCAGGAGAAGCGGCTTTTCGGGCGGCCCGAGCAGCGTCGTCTCGCCTCGCCCCTCCGCGGCGCCGAACGCGCCGAGCGCGCTCAATGCGTGGCTCGTGCCCTGTCCGGCGAGATGCGCGACTGCCACAGCGGCCGTCGCGTTGGCGATCATGTGACGCCCCGGCACCGGGAGACTGAGCCCATGCTCCTCGCCCTCGTGGACGATCTTCGCGATGGTCCGCGTGGGCAGGGCGTCAACCTCGGCGATGCGCCAATCGGCACTCTCGTCGAAGCCGTAGGTCACGATGCGGCCGACTCCCGCCTTCCGCGCATGCTGGAAGAGGATGTGCAGGTAGTCGTGATCGGCATTGAGGAGTGCCGTGCCGCCGGGCTCGAGCCCCGCGAATATTTCGGCCTTTGCGGCGGCGATCGCCGCCACGGAGTCGAAGAACTGGAGGTGGGCGGCAGCGACCGTGGTGATCACCGCGATGTGCGGGCGAACGAGCTTGACGAGCGGCGTGATCTCGCCGGCATGGTTCATTCCGATTTCGAACACGCCGAACTGTGTCTCGCGGGGCATGCGCGCCAGCATCAGCGGCACGCCCCAGTGGTTGTTGAAGCTCCTGATCGAGGCGTGGACGCTGCCCGACGCCGCCAACGCGGTGCGGATCGCTTCCTTTGTCGTGGTCTTGCCGGCGCGTCCGGTGACCGCGATGATCTCGGCGCGGCTGCGTGCCCGCGCCGCCCGTCCCAGCGCTTCGAGCGCGGCGAGCGTGTCGGGAACGACGATCGCCTTCCTGCCGCCGAGCGCGGCGAAATGCGCCTCCGAAACGATCGCGGCACCCGCGCCCGCCTCGAGCGCCGCGCCAACGAAATCGTGTCCGTCGTGCGTCGCGCCCTTTATCGCAACGAACAGCGCATCGGGGCCGATCTCGCGCGAATCGATCGAGACCGACGAAAGCTCTGCCTCATCGAGGCCTTCGGGACGTCCACCGGTTGCCGCGACAACCTCGGCGACGGTCCATAACGGCGACAAATCAAAGGCCTTTCAGCGTCTCCGCCACCACTTCGTGGTCGGAGAAATGGTACCTGGTCGTGCCGACGATCTGATAATCCTCGTGACCCTTGCCGGCAATCAGCACCACGCCCTTTGGCTCCAGTGCAGCAATCGCCTCGACGATCGCCTGGCGGCGATCGCCGATCTCTTCGGCCCCTTTCGCCGCGACGAGAATCTCGGAACGGATCCTGGCCGCATCCTCGGTGCGCGGATTGTCGTCGGTGACGATGACCCGGTCCGCGATCTCGGATGCGATGCGCCCCATCACCGGACGCTTGGCCTTGTCGCGATCTCCTCCGCAGCCGAAGACGACGGTGAGCTTGCCGCGGGCATAGGGCCTCAGCGACTCGAGCGCGTTCTTGAGGGCATCGGGGCTATGCGCGTAATCGACAAAGATCGCTGCGTCCTCGCGCTGGCCGACGAGTTCGAGCCGCCCCTTGGCGCCGCGCAGATGTTCGAGCGCGGCCACGGCCTTGTCCTGCGGCGCGCCCGTGCTCATGGCAAGCCCCAGCGCGATGAGTGCGTTGCTGGCCTGGAAGGCGCCGGTCAGCGGCAGGTGGAAACTCAGCGGCTCGCCGACGAGGCGGCCCGTGACGCGCTGGCCGAAGCCCTCGTTCGCGATCTCGACGATCTCGAAGAACGCGCCCTCGCGCCCCACGGTCAGGAGGCGCGCGCCGCGATCGAGCGCCGCGAAGAGGAACGGCGTGTGCTCCGGATCATCGCAATTGATGACGGCCGCGGCCTGGTCCGCCATGAGCTCGCTGAACAACCGCAGCTTGGCCTCGCGATAGGCGTCGAGGCCGCCGTGATACTCGAGGTGATCCTGCGTGAGGTTGGTGAAGGCGACCGCGGCAAATCGCAGGCCGTCGACCCGGCGCTGGTCGAGCCCCTGGCTGGAAGCTTCCATCGCGACGTGATCGATACCCCGCGCCTTGAGGGAGGCAAGGTCCTTGTGGAGCGACAGTGCATCCGCGGTCGTCAGTTCTCGGGGGGAAATGCCGTCGGCGGTTTCGAGGCCGACGGTGCCGAGGCTTGCGGCCGGAATGCCGCAGGCGCTCCAGATCTGCCGCACGAAAGAGACGATCGACGACTTGCCGTTCGTGCCGGTGACGGCGACGCTGACGCGCGGCTGCGGCTCCAACTGCCGTGCCGCGGCGCGCGCCTAGGCCGCCCGTACGTCGCGCACGACGATGACCGGCACGCCCGGTGCGCTCCCGGGCTCACGGTCGCTGACGACGGCAACAGCGCCGCGCTGCACGGCCTGCGCGATGAAATCGTTGCCGTGCACCCGCGTCCCGGGAATGGCGAAGAATGCCTCGCCCGGCAATATGGCGCGGCTGTCGGCATTGATGCCGGTGACCTCCAGGCCGCCCGCCCGTGCATACGAGCCTCTCAGCAGTTCGGCCAAAGCGAACGGCAAATCGTCGTATCCTTCCGGATCGAGCCTAGCGGAGTTCGACTGGGACAAGACTCGCATCTATCATTTCGCTGAAGTCCGGGCCAATACCCAGTATGGGAGCGGCGCGCTGGATGATCCGGCCGGTGACTTCGCCGGCGTTCCAGCCCGCCGTCACGCCGGACTGCTCGTTCTCGCGCTTGGGCTCGTCGACGAGGATGATCATCGCGTAGCGCGGATCGTCCATCGGGAAGGCGGACGTGAAGATGTTGAGGTTGAGACCCGACGCGTATTGCCCGTTGACGACCTTTTCGGCGGTGCCGGTCTTGCCTCCCGCCCGATAGCCGAGCGCAGCCTTGTTCATGCGCGAGCCGGAGCCCTCGAGGGCATTGAGGCGCATGAGGTAGCGAATCTGGGCGCTCGTTTTGGGCGAGATCACCTGCTTGCAGAGCCCCCGCGCCTCGGCCTCCGAGCGGGGGTAGATCGTGGGGGTCAGCAGGCACCCGTCGTTGACGAACGCGGCATAGGCCATGACCTGATGCAGCGGGCTGATACTGAGCCCGTGGCCGAAGGAAGCCGTCGCCGCGACGATCTCCGGCCATTTCGTCGGCACCTTGGGGTCGCGCATTTCGGGCAGCTCGAACGGCAGGCGGGTGTCGAAGCCGAGCTTCGTCAGGAAGGCGCGGAAATTATCCTTGCCCCACTGCTGCATGATGCGGATCGTGCCGATGTTCGAGGAGTACTTGTAGACCTCCGGCAGCTGCAGCACGCGGTGCTTACCGTGGAAATCGTCGATGGTGAAGCGGCCGAACCGGATGCCGAAGCGCGCGTCGAACGAGTCGGTGATCCTGACGAGCCCGCTGTCGAGCGCGCCGGCCATGGTGATGGTCTTGAACGTTCGGCCGCCAGTGTCCACATGCGCTGCATCCCCGCGTTGAAGTCCGCCTCATACT
>CAYRNE010000309.1:0-4026 GCA_964425245.1 uncultured Devosia sp. | reverse complement strand
CGTGGAAGTATCCGGGCTGCATCCTCTCGGGCGACAATTCGCGCGGTGAGTTCTATTCGATTGCCATTTCGAACGGCCACCAGCAGGTGGATTCCGGGACGAAGATGCGTCACCTCGGCAAGAACACGTCGAGCCGCATCATCAGTAAGGGCATCGCGGCGGGCTTCTCCGACAATACTTATCGCGGGCTCGTGACGGCCGGCAGCAAGGCGACGAACGCACGCAACTTCACACAGTGCGACAGCCTGTTGATCGGCGACAAGTGCGGAGCGCACACGGTTCCCTACATCGAGAGCCGCAACGCCTCCGCGCATTTCGAGCACGAGGCGACGACCTCCAAAATCTCCGAGGACCAGATGTTCTACTGCATGCAGCGCGGCCTCAGCGAGGAAGAGGCCGTGGCGCTGATTGTCAACGGCTTCGTCCGCGACGTGCTGCAGCACCTGCCCATGGAGTTCATGGTCGAGACGCAGAAGCTGATCTCGATCAGCCTCGAAGGCAGCGTCGGCTAACCAAGGGAGAACGCTGTGACGTCCGCGGATTTCATTCAGGCCGTCATCAACTTCATCGCCGTCGCCGGCGGGCTGTTCGTCCTCTGGAGCCTTGTCGGCCCGATGCGGCAACAAAGCGTCGGCGCGCGAGCCGGCTTTGCGGCCATCGCCGGTGCGTTCGCCGCCGTCGCGACGATCGTCGTCACCTGGGTGATCCGCGGTTCGATGGCGGGGGCACCACCGGCATGACGAAGCCGATCGTCAACATCGACGAACTGGAGATGCGCACGACCAGCAGAGGCAGCCGCTTCGCGTCGTCGGCCGGCCGTATCGGCGGCGTCATCGGCATGCGCGCGCTCGGGGCGCAATACATCGTCGTGCCAGCGGGCAAGGCCGGATATCCGTTCCACGCGCACCGCAACAACGAGGAGATGTTCATCATCCTCGAAGGCGTGGGCGAGTACCGGCTTGGGAGCGACAGGCACGCTTTGCGCGCCGGCGACGTCATAGCCGCGCCGGCGGGAGATGCGTCCACAGCGCACCAGATTATCAACACCGGCAGCACGGATCTGCGCTATTTCGCAATCTCGACGCGGAACGATCCCGACATCATCGAATATCCCGACAGCGGGAAATGGATGGTGGCTTCGGGCATTCCTGCGGGAGGCGGCATGATGGGCGCGAAGTTTGTGATGCAGGGCCGCGAAAAGCCGCGTCTCGACTACTGGGACGGCGAAGACATCGGAGAAGAAGAAAAGTGACCACACCCATGCTCGAAATCCGCGACCTTCGCGTCCGCATCGAGGATCGCGAAATCCTCAAGGGCGTGAACCTCACGATCCCCAAGGGCGAGGTACACGCTGTCATGGGGCGCAACGGCTCGGGCAAATCGACCCTGAGCTATGTGCTCGCCGGGCGCGAGGACTACGAGGTCGTCGAGGGGCAGGTGCTGCTCGACGGCGTCGACATCATGGATATGGAGCCGGACGAGCGGGCCAATGCCGGGCTGTTTCTCGCCTTCCAATATCCCATAGAAATCCCCGGCGTTGCGACCATGACCTTCCTCAAGGCCGCGCTGAACGCGCAGCGAAAGGCGCGCGGCGAGGGCGAGCTGTCGACACCCGAATTCATGCGGGCGGTCAAGGAGGCTGGTGCGGCGCTGCACATCGATGCCGAGATGCTGAAGCGCGCGCTCAACGTCGGGTTTTCGGGCGGCGAGAAGAAGCGCGCCGAAATTCTCCAGATGGCGCTGCTCAAGCCCAAGATGTGCATCCTCGACGAGACCGATTCCGGGCTCGACATCGACGCGCTGAAGGTCGTTGCCGAGGGCGTCAACGGACTGCGCGATCCGGGCCGTTCCATGCTGGTGATCACGCACTACCAGCGACTGCTGAACCATATCGTGCCGGACGTCGTGCACGTCTTCTCGGACGGCCGCATTGCCGAAAGCGGACCCAAGGAACTGGCGCTCGAGTTGGAGGCCAAGGGCTATGCCGGGTTCGACGACGCGGCCGCGGCCTAGGAGCTGAGTTCATGAATGCACCGATACGGCTCGGGCCCGCCGAGCTGACCCTCATCGAGCAACTCAACGCGCGCGGCGCGAGCGCCGAGGCGGAACGCCTCAGCGGCGCCGGCCTGCCGACGCGCCGGGTCGAGAGCTACCACTATACCGACCTCAAGACTTTGTTGCGGAACGTCCCGGCGCTTGCCGACGTCGCGGCTGGGAGCGGGGCGCCGCTGCTGCATGTCCCGGGCGCCGCGCGTCTGGTCATCGCCAATGGCGTGCCACTGCCTGCCGATGTCCAGCCCGAAGGCGTAAGCGTGGGGGTGGTCGATGGCTCGGGGCTCACGACGCGGGACGACGTGATCGTCCGGCTCAACCAGGCGCTGGCGCCGCAGAGCCTCGACCTCAACGTCACCGGCAATGCCGGGACGCTGCAGATCGACCGCCGCATCGACGGGCCTGCGGCGCATGTGGCGAGTTCGGCAACGATCTATGTTGCCGCCGGCGCTTCAGTGACCCTCGTGGAAGTCTTCGGCGGCAGCGACGAAGCGCATGTCGGCAACCACGCCACCTACCTGTCGCTGGGCAAGGGCGCCGAGGTCACGCACATCAGCGTCGACCTTTCGGGCGGCGCGGCGGCGCACTTCGCAACCAACGAGTACCATCTGGCTGCGGACGCAAGGCTCAGGACACTCGTGATCCACCGCGGTTCTGCTCTGGCGCGCACGCAGCTGTTTCCGCGGTTCGAAGGTGCGGGGGCCTATGCCGATCTCACCGGGCTCAATCTGGTGGCGGACCGGCAGCACGCCGACATCACCATGGATGCGAGTCACGCGGTTCCGCACACGTCCTCGAAGCCGCTGTTCAAGTCGATCGCGCGCGGGCAGGGCGTCGCCGTGGTGCAGGGCCGGCTCGTGGTCGAACGCGACGCGCAGAAGACCGATGCCAAGCTCATGGCGCAGGGATTGATGCTCTCGGACGAGGCGCAGATCCTCGCCAAGCCAGAGCTCGAAATCTACGCGGACGACGTGGTCTGCGGGCATGGTGCGACCTGCGGCCGTCTCGACGAGACAGCCCTCTTCTACGTGATGAGCCGCGGCATTTCGAAGGCGGAGGCCGAGACCATGCTGACCCGCGCTTTTCTTGCGGAGTTGCTCGATCCGATCGAGGACGAGGGTTTGCACACCGTGCTGACGGGTGTGATCGAAGGGTGGCTGCTTGGATCATGAGCACCCGGCCCTCGTCCTTCGACAGGCTCAGGATGAGGGGCTCAGTTCTCTCAGTAGCCCTCATGGTGAGCTTGTCGAACCACGAGGGCGTGGCAGGAAGGGCCCGATGGCCTTTGATCTAGAACGCGTCCGTGCCGACTTCCCGATCCTCGAAGAGAAGATCCACGGGCACCGGCTGGTCTATCTCGACTCCGGCGCTTCCGCGCAGAAGCCCAGTGCCGTGCTCGACCGCATGGACCATGCGCACCGGCACGAATACGCCAACGTCCACCGCGGGCTGCATACGCTCGCCAACCGCGCAACCGAAGCCTATGAGCTGGCGCGCGGGCGGGTGCAGAAGTTCCTAAACGCCCGCGAACTCGGGGAGATCGTCTTCACCCGCTCGGCGACGGAGGCGATCAACCTCGTCGCGGCGTCATTTGCCGGGCCGCGCGTTGGCGAAGGCGACGAGATCGTGCTTACGGTGATGGAGCACCACTCCAATATCGTGCCCTGGCACTTCCTGCGCGAGCGGCAGGGGGCGGCGCTGCGCTGGGTGGACGTGCGCGACGACGGTAGCTTCGATCTCGATGCATTCGAGGCGGCGCTGAGCGACAGAACCCGCATGGTCGCGGTCACGCACATGTCCAACGTGCTGGGGACGGTGACGCCCCTGAAGCAGGTGATCGAGATTGCGCACGCCCGTGGCGTCCCCGTGCTGGTCGACGGCAGCCAGGGCGCGGTGCACCAGCCGGTCGACGTGCAGGATCTCGACGCCGACTTCTACGTCTTCACCGGCCACAAGCTTTACGGGCCGACCGGC
>CAYRNE010000308.1:0-4030 GCA_964425245.1 uncultured Devosia sp. | reverse complement strand
ATGGGCGCCCGCTTCCATGAGTTCGGCAACCGAGCGCCCGTCCCGGGCGCCTTCGACGACGAAGTCGGTGATGAGCGCGATGGCTTCGGGGGGGTTGAGCTTGACACCGCGCTCCAGGCGCCTGCGCGCCACCATCGCGGCCATCGAAACCAGCAGCTTGTCCTTTTCGCGTGGTGTGAGATTCATGATGCCTCCTAAAGATGCCAGAGGCGGGGCAGGGCGCCCGCGCTCGAGAGCCCGGCCAAAACTGGCGCGATGATGCGGCGGAGAGCAAGGCCGGATTGGGCCATGGCACGAACCACCAGCCGCTCGCCGACAAGGCTCGCGCCGGCGCGGCCGTGCATCAGCGCCCGGACGGCCCCGAGTTTCCGGTCGGCGTCGCCGCCGACGTAGAGCACGGTCGCGAAGGCGCAGGCACCGTCGAGCAGCGAAAGGCCGTCGCGCTCCAGCGGATCGCCGACCAGCCGGGTGGCTTCGGCGTGGATGAGGCGCTCGCCGCGGCGGACTCGCCAGTCCTCGCGGAAGAGGGCGGAGCGCGCCGCTTCTCCCATGGCGCCACGGCCGAGGATCACCGCTTCCGCGGCGCAGAAGGTGGCGTCCTCCGCAAGATCGACATCGAGGCTGCGGACCAGCCGGCTGTCGTCGTAGAGGATCGTTTCCTGCGGCAGCCAGTCGAGGCGCACACCGCTCCCGGCGCGGAGCCGCGTCGAAAGGCGTGCCGGCTCCCCGGTGGAGCGATAGACGCGCTCGCAGGCCTGCGTCGTCAGCACCAGCCGCGCACCGGGCGCGGCGGTCGCGCTCCAGCGGATGTCGTCACCGCCGCAGAGCCCACCCGCCGTGTTGATGAGTACAGCCTGCAGCGAAGCGTCGTGGGTATGGGGCAGGCGGATCTTGGCCGCGCCCTCCTGATACAGGGTCTTGAGCCGCGTCCGTCCGTCGAGAAGCTGCGTTTCGACGCGGCCCTCGCCGAGCGCGCGCTGCAGGCGGGGCAGGGCAGCGTTCACGCCTACACCGTCAGATGCCGGCGCACCTCGGGCAGGTCGAGGTCGGAGGCGGGGCCCGAATGCACGATTTCGCCGCGGTCCATGATGTAGATGTCGTCCGCCAGTTCCCGGCAGAAATCAAGGTATTGCTCGACGAGGAGGATGGTCATGCCCTTCTCGCCGCGCAGGAACCGGAGCGCGCGGCCGATGTCCTTGATGATCGAGGGCTGGATGCCCTCGGTGGGCTCGTCGAGGACGATTACCCTGGGTCGGGTGACCAGCGCCCGCGCTATGGCGAGCTGCTGCTGCTGGCCACCCGAGAGGTCTCCGCCGCGCCGGCCCAGCATGGCCTTCAGCACGGGGAACAGGTCGAAAACGTAAACCGGGATGTTGCGGTCGCTGGACCTGAGGCCAGCATAGCCGGTTTCGAGGTTCTCGCGCACGGTGAGCAGCGGGAAGATTTCGCGGCCCTGCGGCACGTAGCCCAGCCCCAGCCGCGCCCGGCGATAGGGCGGCGCTTTGCGCAGCACGTCGTTGTCGAAGGTGATTTCCCCGGCGGTGACCTGGTTGATGCCGGTCACGGCGCGGAGCGTCGAGGACTTGCCGACGCCGTTCCGGCCGAGGACTGCGGTGATGCGGCCGGATTTCGCCTCGATGGTGACGCGCCTGAGCGCCTGCGCGGCTCCATAGTGAACGTCGATGGATCTGATGGAGAGCGCGGTCATGCAGGGGCGTCCAGCCGGACCCCTGGGAGTCGCCGTTCGCCCTCCGCGTTGTGGAGGGAGCGACGCAGCCTCGCCGGCAGCGTAGGGGTGAACGGCAGTCTGCGGGCACCTCCATCCGTCTCGGTTTCTCCGGAAGAAGTCACGGCGGCCGGCAGCGGAACGGCACGGGCAATCAGGAACATCATCGTCCGAGGTACCTTTCGATCACCACCGGGTTCTGGCTGACCTGCTCGAGCGTTCCCTCGGCGATCACCGAGCCCTCGGCGAGGCAGGTGACGCGGGTGCCGAGTTCGCGCACGAAACTCATGTCGTGCTCGACGACGACGACCGAGCGGTCTTTCGCGATCTCCCGCAACAGCCCGGCGGTCTCTGCGGTTTCGCTGTCGGTCATCCCGGCGACGGGCTCGTCGACGAGGAGGAGCTTCGGATCCTGCGCGAGGAGCATCCCGATTTCGAGCCACTGCTTCTGGCCGTGACTGAGGCCCGCGGCGAGGTCGTGCCGCCGCCCCGCGAGGCGGATGGTCTCGAGGATCTGTTCGATGTGCGCCACGTCGTCGTTGGCGGCGGTGTAGGCCAGGGCGGCCAGGACGCCGCGCGGCTTGTTGAGCGCCAGTTCGAGGTTGTCCCACACCGTATGGCTTTCGAAGACCGTCGGCTTCTGGAACTTGCGCCCGATGCCGAGGTTCGCGATCTGCGCTTCGTCGAGCCTCGTGAGGTCCGTGCGGCCGTCGAAGAAGACCTCGCCGTCGTCCGGCCTCGTCTTGCCGGTGATGATGTCCATCATCGTCGTCTTGCCCGCGCCGTTCGGGCCGATGATCGCCAGCATCTCGCTGGGACGAACGATGATCGACAGCGAGTTCAGCGCCTTGAACCCGTCGAAGGAGACGGAAACGCCGTTGAGGTAGAGCATCGTCCCGTGGCGATCGCTCATTCGGCTGGCTCCGCCTTGGGGGTGAGCACCGGCTCGTTTGCCGTTGCGGCGGCGGCCCTCGCTGCCCCGCGCCTGCGGGTTCCGACTTTCTTCATCCACCCGCCGAGCATTCCGACGATGCCCTTGGGCAGCAAGAGCGTCACGACGATGAAGAGGCCGCCGAGCGCGAAAAGCCAGTATTCCGGCAGCGCTCCGGTGAAATAGCTCTTGCCCGCGTTGACGAGGACCGCGCCGATGATCGGCCCGAGGATCGTGCCGCGGCCACCGACCGCTACCCAGATCACGGCCTCGATGGAATTCTCCGGCGCGAACTCGCCCGGGTTGATGATGCCCACCTGCGGGACATAGAGGGCGCCGCCGATGCCGGCGATCACGGCCGAGACCACGAAGGCGAAGAGCTTCACGTTCTCCGGCCGCCAGCCGAGGAACCGCGTACGGCTCTCGGCATCGCGGATCGCGACCATCACCTTGCCGAGCTTCGAATTGACGATTGCCGAGCAGGCGAAGACGGCGAGCGCCAGGGCGAGCGCGGAGGCGGCGAAGAGTGCCGCGCGTGTCGCCGGCGCCTGCACGTTGAATCCGAGTATGTCCTTGAAGTCGGTGAGGCCGTTGTTGCCGCCGAGCCCGAGGTCGTTGCGGAAGAAGGCGAGCAGCAGCGCGAAGGTCATCGCCTGCGTGATGATCGAGAGATAGACGCCGGTGACCCGGCTGCGGAACGCGAACCAGCCAAAGACGAAGGCGAGACCCCCCGGCACGAGGATCACCATCGGGAAGGCGAACCACCACAGGTCGAATCCGTGCCAGAACCAGGGCAGTTCGCTGTAGTTGAGGAACACCATGAAGTCGGGAAGGATCGGGTTTGCGTAGACGCCGCGATCGCCGATCTGGCGCATGAGGTACATGCCCATGGCGTAACCGCCGAGCGCGAAGAAGGCCGAGTGCCCGAGCGAGAGAATGCCGCAGTAGCCCCAGACGAGATCGAGAGCGAGCGCCAGCATGGCGTAGCAGAGATACTTGCCGAAGAGTGCGACGAGGTAGGTCGGCACGTGCCCCGGTTGTCCCGGCGGAATCAGGAGGTTTGCCGCAGGAACGGCGATCGCGACCGCGACGAGCGCGGCGACGATCCAGACCGTCCTTCTGTCCAGCGCGCGGAGGAGCATGTGGGTGATCACGTTTCCACCGCCCGGCCCTTGAGCGCGAACAGCCCGCGCGGGCGCCGCTGGATGAAGAGAATGATGAGAACGAGGATGACGATCTTGGCCAGCACCGCGCCCGCGTAAGGCTCCAGGAACTTGTTCGCGATACCGAGCGTGAGCGCGCCGACCAGCGTGCCCAGGAGGTTGCCCACGCCGCCGAATACGACGACCATGAAGCTGTCGATGATGTAGGCC
>CAYRNE010000307.1:0-4031 GCA_964425245.1 uncultured Devosia sp. | reverse complement strand
TGTTCTCCGCGCGCCAGTTCGTGTCGCACGGCCACATCATGGTCAACGGCAAGCGGGTCAATATCCCGTCGTACCAGCTGAAGCCGGGCGACAAGGTCGAGGTCAAGGAGAAGTCCCGCCAGCTCGGCCTCGTCCTCGAGGCGATCCAGCTGCCCGAGCGCGACGTGCCGGAGTACGTGGAAGTCGACCACAACAAGATGTCGGCGACCTACCTGCGCGTGCCGACGCTCTCGGATGTGCCGTACCCGGTGCAGATGGAGCCGAACCTCGTCGTCGAATTCTATTCGCGCTGATCGCTGTAGCAACGCGCAATTTCAGGGGCCGCCCAGTGGGCGGCCCTTTGCTTTTGAGATAAGCGAATCCTGAGAATCATGGGGGATTCGGAAAATGAACGCGACGGTGCTGATCCGTGTCGCCAAGCTTGTCGCCTTGCTCGGTTTCGTGCTGCCCTGGGCACTCGTTTCCTGCTCGGGGATGCCGCTGGCGACCGTCTCCGGACTCGATCTCGTGATGGGCCAGATCAGCGTTGCCAGCATGGCAACCGGTGAGGTCCAGAAGCAGGACATCGGCATCAACCCTTTCCTCGTCGTTGCGGCATTGGTGATTGTCGTTGGGTTCGTGCTCACGTTCGTCGGCGAAAGCCTGAGGCGGGTCGGCATCGCGGCGCTGGTCGCCGCGGTGGCCACCTTCGGCGGCATGTGGTGGTTCAAGGATATGCCGCGGCGGGAGTACGAGGCGCAGCGCAGCACGCAGTCGTCGCAGTCGCGGTACCCGCAGCTCGATGCGGCCGCGGTCGCAGCAATTCGCATCGATGAACAGACCGGCTATTGGGTAACGCTCATCGCACTTGCCGGCGCGGCGGGAGTGGGCATCTTCGGCCTCTCCATTGGCACGGCCGGTTCCGGGCGGCGGGAGGAAACCTAACCAGGCTTCGGTTGCCGGCGCCGCAGGGCCGCCGGTGGACGGCCCCGCGGTCGTTCATGATGTCGCTGCCGACGGCACCCTGAGCGTCGACAGACCGCGGAGCCCGGCCGTCAGGCCTCGCTCGGCAGGGGCGCCGTTCCGCCCGCGGTCGGATCGAGCTCGGGGGGAGGAAGATCGCTCGTTCCCGGCGGGGCGAATTGCCCATCGGTCCCGACATAGCGCGGATCGTCGTAATCCACGCCGCCGATTGCATCCCGCGGGATGTTGGATTCGAACGTTCTCAGGCGCTTGTAAACCGAGATCAGCGAGATGATCGTCGTCCAGGAGTTGGCGAGGAAGCGAAGCGAATCCTCGACCTGGCTGAACGCGTTGTTGATCTGCTGGAAGATGCCGAACGTGATTGCTCCGGCAGCGATGGTGGGGGCCATTGCGATCACCGGCACGAAGTTCGACAGTTGGATATAGAGGTACCGCGCGACGTTGAAATAGAGGTAGTTGAAGTAGAGCCGGAAGTAGTTCGTCTGCACGCCGAGGAAGAGGTCGCGGATGCTTACCGGCCGCCCCCGGTCGGGATGGTTCTCGCCATAGACGAGTTCCTTGCGGAACGCTGCCTCGACGCGCTGGTTCTGGAACTCGAGTCCCGGCAGGCGGATACCGACAAGGGCCAGCAGTCCGGTCCCGAACAGGGCCGATGCCGCCGCTACCCAGACGAGGCCGCCCGGGACCGCCCCGAAGAAGGGCAGCTCGGTCAGGTGGGTGGACAGTTCCCACAGAAGCGGCAGGAAGACCAGCAGCGTCATGACGGACCCGACGAGGGCGGTGCCCAGGCCTTCGATGATCGCCGAAAACCGTTGCGTGTCCTCCTGAATGCGCTGGGACGCGCCTTCGACGCCCCGCAACTGCGGCCAGAAGGTCATGTAGAAGAACGTCATCGCCCGGCGCCAGCGGAAGAGGTAGTGCTGGATGAAGTAGACATTGAGGACCAGCACGGCGATGCGCGGGAGGAGCACCACGAGCACGGTGATCAGTTCCCCCGAGAGCTGGTCGAGGCTCACGCTGCCGGGCGTCGCCAGTGCCGCCTGGATGAGATTGTAGAAGTTCCCGTACCAGTCGTTCATCCAGGCGCTGATCTGGACGTCGAAGTAGACGACTTCGATGATGGTGACGGTGCCGACGACGCTCCACCAGTACCAGCGCCGGTTGTCGGTCAGGAAGTACCAGGGCACGCAGAACAGGTATCCCGCCAGCAGGATGTACTGGTAGAGCCAGACCTTGTCCGGCGAAAGGAACGGCGCCGGGTCCGCCTCGGTCGGTTGCACGCCCAGCAGCGGGCCGAGGCTCAGGAAGCTTTCGAGAACCGGGCCGATGGTGAACCAGCCGATCATCCAGACGACGGTCCAGGCAAGGGCAGAGCCGAAGAACACGGGCGGATTGGGGAAGAATGAGCGGAACACGGCGGACTCCTCGCGTGTCGGGAAGGGCGTCCATGTAACTGACGCCGCCCGGCATCGGCAAGAAAACCCACCCGCGTGTTACGAAGATGTAATCTCGCCACCTCGCCCGGGCGTCGGGAGAGATCCGGGCCTGACGAGCGTGAGCGCGAGCGTGAACACCGCCAGCGTCACAACTCCGGCGAGGCCGGTGAGCCCGATGAGCAGGGGGTGGCCACCGGCAACGACAACGGGGATCAGGGCACCGAGGGCGTTGATTGCGCCGTGGAACAGGGCCGCCGGCCATGCCGTGCCGGTCCGGTCGCGCAGGAGCCCCGCAAGCGGGCTGAGGCTCAGCGTGAACAGCACCATCATCCCGACGCCGAGCCAGGGAAACCCCCAGTAGCCGGTGCCGTAGTTGTGGCCGTCGGCGATCACGGGGGTGTGCCAAAGTCCCCAGACAATTCCCGTGAACAACGACGCACGCCAGAAGCCCGCCGGCCGGATCAGGCTCCAGAGGTAGCCCCGCCAGCCGGCTTCCTCGCCGATCGCGAAGAACGTGTTGATGGCGCCGCCGAACACGGTCGCGAGCACGAAGGTGAGCCAGATCGGCGGCAGGCCGTCCAGCGTCGCCTGATCGACCGGCAAGCCCCGCTGCATGGCCATTGCAGCCGTTCCTTCGGCAAAGCTGCGGGGGCTCGCGCCCGGCACCGGGAGTGACAGCATCCAGGCCACGAGCACGATCGCGACCGGCGTGAACCATGCGACGAGCCACCAGAGGTTCAGCCGGAGCGGCCACAGCGCGAGCATGGAGAGCAGCCGGCCGCGGTCGAACAACAGGCCGGTCACCAGCCCGGCGATGATCGGGCCGAACATGAACAGGGCATAGATCGCTATGGCTGCCGACCCCCCGGCCAGCGGGCGCAGCACGATGAACTGCCCCCAGCTCAGCGCGAAGGCCAGCGCGAGGAATACGATCAGCCGTTTCCGGTCCTGAGCCAGCATGGTCCCGTCCTATTCCGCACAGGAACGTTGATGTCGAGGTTTCGTTTTGCGCTCGCGGGCGGTATCACCTGCGACACGACCGGAAAAACGAGAAATGAGCCAGGTGATCGACGAACTCGAGCCCTTGGAGGCCGCCGGGGCCGAGGGGGCGCATCCGCTCTACCGCGACGCACCCCGTTCCGTGGAGTTCAACAAGCTGCGGAAGCGGCTGGTGCGGTTGACGCGCGAAGCCTTGGACAAGTTCGGCATGGTGCGGCCCGGCGAAAGGTGGCTGGTCGCCATTTCGGGCGGCAAGGACAGTTTTGCGCTGCTGACGCTGCTGCTCGACCTCCAGTGGCGCGGGCTCCTGCCGGTCGATCTCCTCGCCTGCAACCTCGACCAGGGGCAGCCCGGTTTTCCGAAGCACATCCTCCCGGAATGGCTGAGCCTGCACGGCATCGCCCACCGCATCGAGTACCGGGACACCTATTCGATCGTCACCGACAAGCTGCCGGAGGGCGCGACCTACTGCTCGCTCTGCTCCCGGCTGCGGCGGGGGCACCTCTACCGGATCGCCCGCGAGGAAGGCTGTTCGGCACTGGTGCTCGGTCACCACCGGGAAGACAGCCTCGAAACGTTCTTCATGAACCTCTTCCACGGCGGCAAGCTCGCCGCGATGCCGCCGCGCCTGCT
>CAYRNE010000306.1:0-4053 GCA_964425245.1 uncultured Devosia sp. | reverse complement strand
AGGAAGCAGACAGCGCCGTCGCCGTGCTGATGATCGTCGACATCGACGATTTCAAGCACGTCAACGACACCATGGGCCATCTCATCGGCGACCGTGTCCTCGTCGAGACCTCGGAGCGGCTGCGACGGGCGATCGGTCCCGAATGCGTCGTTGCGCGCCTCGGCGGCGACGAGTTCATCGTCTATCGGTCCGGCCTTGCCGCCGATGCGGATCCGACCGTCGATGCGCATGCCATCCTCGCCGCCTTCCAGCCGAGCTTCAGCGTCATGGGGGAGGTCTTCGCCTCGAACGTGAGCATCGGCCTCGTCGCATCATCCGAGATCGGCGACGACCTCGACGCGCTGATGATCAAGGCCGACCTCGCGCTCTACAAGGCCAAGACCGACGGCAAGTCGCAGGTGCAGGTGTTCCGCGAGGATATGGACACCGACTATCGCTACCGGCAGCGGCTCAAGGCCGACCTCAAGCTCGCCATCGCCGAAGATGGGCTGTCGCTCGTCTACCAGCCGATCGTCGATCTGAAGACCCGGCGCGTCGTCAGCTGCGAGGCGCTGTGCCGCTGGAACCACCCCGAGCTCGGGCCGATTTCGCCGGCCGTGTTCATCCCCATTGCGGAGGAGACCGGGCTCGTTTCGGAGATCAGCCGCTGGGTCCTCGCCTCGGCGGCGCAGGAATGCCTCAACTGGCCGGCCGATGTTTCGGTGTCGGTCAACATCTCCGCGCGCGACTTCCGCCTTGCCGACGTGGCCGGAATGGTGCGCGACGCGCTGAGGCAGTCCGGCATCGCGCCGCACCGGCTCGAGATCGAGGTGACCGAGACGGCGCTGATCGAGGAGCGGCAGGCGGCGACGGCCATCCTCGCCAAGCTCGCCGAGCAGGGCATCGGCATCGCGCTCGACGACTTCGGCACCGGCTACTCGTCGCTGAGCTACCTCCATTCGCTGCCGTTCACGAAGCTCAAGATCGACCGCAGCTTCGTCATGGACATCGCCAGCAACCCGCGCTCGCTGCGGCTGCTCGGCAATGTCGCGCAGCTCGGGCGCGACCTCGATCTCCTCGTGACCGCCGAGGGCGTCGAGACCGAGGAACAGCTTGCCCTGATCTCGGCCCATACCTCGATCGACCAGATACAGGGATACCTCTTCGGCGTGCCGCTGCCGGCACGCGAAGCGGCGGAACTCATCTCCCGCATGGCGGGAAACGAGCCGCGCCCGCTAAGCCGCAAACATGGTTAACGACGTCCTACCCGCCAAAACCCGGCAAATCAGGGCCCTTTAGCGCGCTCCAAGCCCGGCTCTGCACGCATGGCAGGCTTGTCATGTTATTTTCGGAATTTCTCTATGGCTAATGATCGGTTAATCTTCATCGCACGTTCGGCGGCAAGTGTGTTCTATGAGTTCGGCGGGTTCCCATCAGAGCGGCGCGATGTCGCGCTTCGCAGGTACGCTCTTCGAGCTGCTGGATCGAGTGGAGTACCGCCGCGTCACCGCCGATGACGAGTTCGATCCCGTCTACCGGCTGCGATACGAGGCCTACCGGCGCGAGGAGTTCATTCCGTTCAACAGCGACCATATGGTCCGGGATGAATACGACGGGCTGCCCAATGCCTATAGCTACGGGGTTTATGTCGACGGCGAACTCGTGAGCTCCGTTCGCATTCACAACCTCACGCCGGACTTTCGTCATTCGCCGAACTATACGCTGTTCCCCGATATTCTCGATCCGCTCCTCGACCAGGGGCACAACATCCTCGATCCGGGCCGCTTCACCGCCGACCACGAAGCAAGCCTCGCCCTGCCGGCGCTGCCGTTCCTGACGCTCAGGATACCCTCCATCGCGGTCCTCTATTTCGGGACCAAGTACTGCCTGAGTTCAGTGCGGCCCGAGCACGGCGCGTTCTACCGGCGGGTCTACAACTCGGTTGCGCTCAGCGAACCGAGAAGCCACGAGGGCGTCGGTTTCCCGGTGATGCTCTATGCCTGCGACGTGCCGGTGATCTACCCCGGTCTGTTGCGGCGATACCCGTTCTTCCGTTCGACGGCAGAGGAGCGCGAGGCGCTGTTCGGTCCGGTGGGGCGGACGCCGATTTCATTCGTCCGGCCATCCGCGCGGCTCGCCAAGCGCCTTGCCGACCTCGAGGCGGAGGCGGAAGCAGAGCCCGTCTAGGTCATGAACCCATAAAGGGATTCCACATCGGCTGTTGTCGCGATGCAAGCCTTCCGCAGCTTCGTCAGGCAATCTCGCGGTCGGTGGGCGGCGAGGCGCGCTTCCGGCCGCCAGCGGGACGCTGGCGCAGCCGGTCGCGCAAGGAGCGCAGCGCCTCGTGCCCGCGCCGGTGCGCGCTTTCTATAACGAAGGCCGCCGAGAACCCCCGAGCGAGATTGAGGAGTTCGCTCGTCATCGGCTTCCGGCCGGCGAACAACCGGCCCATGAAGCTCTCCTCGGTGGCGCAGGAATCGATGAGTTCGACCTCGCCCGCCAGCAGCTCGGTCGCGATGCGGTCGACGAGCAGCATCCCCGGCGAATAGGCGGCGAAGGATTCGTCGAAGGCCGGCTTCCAGGTATAGGCGGTGCGGCCGCAATAGAGCAGAACCTGCGCGGCGACCGGCTTGCCGTCGAGGGTGAGGAGTGCGACCGATGCCTCTCCCCGCGATGCGAGGTCGCCGACGAAGCGACGTGCGAAGGCGGCATCGCGCGGGCTCGCAAGGAGCGCCGTGCCGCGCTTCCCCTTCCAGCCCGCCGCCTCGAGCTCGAGGAAAACTTCCATCGCGGCGACCGCGTCGGCCTCGTTGCGCGCATTGGTGACCTCGACCTTGCCGAGCCGCGCAAGGCGGTTCCCGTCCTGCTTCAGCTTCCGGCGTGTCGAGCCAGAATTCCTGACGCCCGCCTCGCGCGTCGCGATCGGCGCGAGCCGCGACTTCACCTCGATCCGGTCGTATCCGGCGGCAGCGACGGCATCGCGCATGGCGTCGGCGGCTGGCCCCTCCGCGTCGAGATCCTGCATCCAGACGACCTTTGGCAGCCTTGGGTCCTTCGCGATGGACGCAAGGAACGCGGGGATCACCTCGCCCGCGCGGGCCGGGTCGACCATGGGCGTCGATATGAAGGCATAGGGATAGGGGAGCGCATCGAGGAAGGGCGGCCAGACCGGAAGGAAGGTTCGCGCCTGCAGCGCCCACAGCCCGGCCAGTCTCGCGGGCTCTGCCCCGATTTCCCAGGCGAGCAGCACGGTGATGGCGCACAGCATCGTGTCCTGCGCCGCCTTGAGGGCGAGCGGGTTCATGAAGACATTGGCGGCGCGCTCGGTGAGCTCGCCCCAGGGAGCATGCAGCGCCTCTTCCGGAGAAACAGCGCTAACCGAAATCATGAGGGCCGTCCGTTGGTTCGGCAGAGCCTAAGCCCCGGGCCCTTGTGAACTCCTTAAGCCGCAGCGGCAATTTCGCGGGCAGGGCAGCAATTCCTTGACTCGACGGGACCTCGCGCGTAGAGCCTGCCGCGACTTCAGTCAGGCTCCGAACCTGATCCGCCGACCGGGACCCGCGAAGGTATAAAGAGATCCCGGAGGCACGCACCCGACAGCGCATGGCGCCCTCGGGTGCCGTCGGCGTTTGGAATCCGGCCGAAGATCACCACATCCCGGAAGCAACCGGGACAAGGATGGACTGATGTTCGAAAGCCTGAGCGATCGCCTTGGCCGGATATTCGAGGGGCTGCGCGGCCGCGGCGCCCTTTCCGACAAGGACGTCGACGAGGCGCTGCGCGAGGTCCGCCGCGCGCTGCTCGAGGCCGACGTCTCGCTCGAAGTCGTGCGCGCCTTCGTCGAGCAGGTGCGCGAACGCGCCGTCGGCGCCGAGGTGACGCGCTCGGTGACGCCGGGCCAGCAGGTCGTCAAGATCGTCCACGACGAGCTCGTGAGGGTGCTCGGCGAGACCGGCGTTCCCATCGACCTCAATGCGCCCGCGCCGGTGCCGATCCTCATGGTCGGCCTCCAGGGCTCGGGCAAGACCACCCATTCGGCAAAAATCGCCAAGCGTCTCAAGGAGAGGCTGGGCA
>CAYRNE010000305.1:0-4059 GCA_964425245.1 uncultured Devosia sp. | reverse complement strand
CTTCGTTGCGGCGGATCGACTGGAAACGGATGGGCTTCAGTACGTGGATGCGGTCGATCACCCAGCGGATCGCCGGCTTCCAGTGGATGGCTTCGAGGATGCCACGCGCCGCCGAGGGCGTCATCACATCATAGCTGACCCGCTCGACCTTCATCTCCGGCCGCGTGAAGCAGGCATGGCGACCCGAAACGCGTAGTCTGATGCCGTATGACATTGCCCCCTCCGAATCCTTCGGTGTCCCGCGACATACGACGCATCACCCCCGAAATGCTGGTCTCCGATTGTATCCAACCGCCGGATCGTTCGACCGCAGCCTCACGATCCATTCCCTTTCCATCCGTAGTACTTCTGAAGGTGTTGCAGTCTCCGATTCCCCACAGGATCTCACGCACGATCGCCAAGCGCCTGCGCGCCTCGCGACTCGGGAAGTCGGCCGTAATAAGCGCGGCGTTCGGACTGCCCAGATAGGTGATGGTGTCCGTCAGGTCGCTGCCGACGTGTATCTTCCCGTTCGGCCACGTGACCTTGTAGACAATCCTCATAAGTATCCCCCGGTCAGCCGATAGGAACATAGCAAGAACTAAATGACAAGAACCTCAGTGGCCGAATACCCAGCATCCTCCCAGAGCAGCCCGATCTCGCGGGTGTAAAGCCCCGTATCCTCAAGCACCGCGAACTGGTCTCCGCGAATCTGCGGCGCGGCAAAGCGCACGTGACCAGCGTCCACCAGCAGCTGCCGCGCCTTGGGCGGCACCTGCACGATGTAGGTCTGGAGCTTCCTCGCCAGCGCCCCCGACGGGATGCCCTCGATCTCGAGTTCGCGCACCGCCTCCCTCGCCATCTCGTCGCCCGGCACGATCACCGGCAGCATGCCGCTCTCGATCATGCGGAAGTTCTCGGCTGCCGAACGATAGGAGAAGTTCGTAGCCGCGCGATCGAGGGCGAACTTGCCGAGTATCGGCTCTCGATCCACCCGACCGCGATCGAGGCCCTCGACACCCACACGCCAGTAGACCTCGCCGAAGTAGTCCGCCATCGCCTCGGGCAACAGCAGATCCGGGTGCCTCTCCATCATGCGCCGCATGTCGCCCGTCAGCCCCTTGATCTCTGATGGTGGCGGGTTGTCGGGTGCCGCAAAGACGGTGACGCGGCTCTCGTCGACCGGCCGTCGGCCCTCGCGATTCACCCGGCCCGCCGCCTGGGCGATCTGGTCGAGCCCGGCCTCGGCGCGCCAGGCGCATGGGAAATCGAGGTCGACCCCGGCCTCGACGAGGCTCGTCGCGATCAATCGGCACGGCGCCTCGTCCTTCAGCCGCTGCCGCACCTCGGCGAGAATCCCGCGCCGGTCGGCCGCGTATTGCCGCGTGGTCAGGTGCACGAGGTCTTTCAGTCCCGCCGCCTTGGCGGCACGATAGAGCGCCAACGCGTGCTTGCGGCTGTTGACGATGACGAGGCCCTGCGGGGCCGAACGCAGGTCCTCGATCAGGTCCGCATCGGTCATGGCGCCGGCGTGGTGCAGCGTAACGCGCTTCAACGCGCGGGCGAGCCCGGCCGGATCGGGCGCAAGTTCCCGGCCTTCGAGCGGAAGGCCGGCGGGGTGGCCTTGCGGAAAATTGCGGCAGTCGAGCGCCGGCTGCGTCGCGGTGCACAGCACGATGGTGCAGCCGTAGTCCCGCGCCAGCGCCTCAAGCGTCCATACAACCGGCAGCAGCAGGGGGCGCGGCAGTGTCTGCGCTTCATCGAGGATGATGACGCTGTTGGCGATATGGTGCAGCTTCCTGGCCTTCGATGTCCGGGATGCGAACAGGCTCTCAAACAGCTGCACGTTGGTGGTCACGACAACCGGCGCCGCCCAGTCCTCCATTGCGAGGCGCAGCTTGTCCTTGTTGGCACGATGGCTGTCCGCTTGGCGAGCGTCGGCCTCGCCGAAGCGCTCATCATCGATCGCCGAATGGTGCTCCAGCACGACCTCGTCGCCCAGCACCTCGCGAAAGATCGCCGCCGTCTGATCTATTATCGCGGTGAACGGGATTGCGTAGATGATCCGCTCGTGCCCATGTGCCTTGGCATGGTCGAGCGCGAAACCGAGCGAGGCCAGCGTTTTTCCGCCGCCGGTTGGAACGGTGAGTGTGAACAGGCCCGGCGCGTCGCCCGCCTTGCTACGGACATGGTCGAGAACGGACGACCGCAGCTCATTGATGGCGCCGTCGCTGGTGGCGAACTGCCGCATATGCGCTTCGTAGCGCGCGAGGAGGCTTAGAAGGACATCCGGCAGCCGAGGCCATTCGTGATCGACCGAGCGTCCTTCGATCGCGCAATAGAAGCGCTCGGTGTCCTTGTAGTCGGCATCGACGAGGCAGGAGAAGATCATCCGTCCCAGCATCGCCAATTGAATCGCGGCGCGAGATCGGTCCGCGCGCTCCCACTTGAATCCCGGGACAAGTCCTGTAGCCGTCGGCGTGATCTCCTCGCTCCAGTCGGGCGCAATTGAGCTTTGGGAAAATGCCGTCAGCCGTTCGCTGAGCGTCGACAGCGACTCTCCCTGCTTGTCGGGTAGGCCAGCGTGGTGGCCGGCGATCGCGTAGGCGACGAGTTCGGCAATCATTCGGTCGTCGCCGCTCGCCAGTTGCATGGCCAGCGCCGCGCCCGCGGTCGAATGATCAACCCTCTCCTTTGCGCCGTTCAGTCGCGCCTGGAACGTTTGCGAGTATTTGCCGAGATCGTGCAGCAATCCGGCGAGACCCGCTGCAGGGCCTATGCCAAGGCGCGCACCAAACTCTGCCGCAATCGCAGAAACGTCACGCAAGTGCGTTGCCAGCGGCTGCCAATTCGCACGAGTCGGGTCGCGTGTTGAATGTGCGAAGTACATCTTACGTGGAGATGTGCACGCGATTCTCTAAGGCGCGACAGAAATGCACGACTTATGCACCGCTTCCAGCCGCTTCACTTCCAACTACCCTGGCCTAACCTATCGAGCGGCCATCCCACGACAGAACCCCGCCCACTCCTCCATCAGCGCCCGGCGCTTATCGAGGAAGTCGGTCCGCCGGTAGGCAAGCTCAACTGCGTCACCACTGGCGTGGGCGAGGCAGGCTTCGACAATCTCTCGTGGATAGTCAGTGCACTCTCGCGCCCACGTCGAGAACGCCGAGCGGAAGCCATGTACGGTGAGCCCGTCGCCGCGCAGGTCGCGCAGCAGCATCAGCATCGCCATGTTGGAAAGCGGCCGGCCCGGCTTCAGACCCTCGAACAGGTAGGTACGATCGTTCAGGTTGTCCGGGAGTATGGCCATCGCTGCGTCGGACAGCGGCACCCTGTGCTCGCGGTCGGCCTTCATGCGCTCCGGCGGCAGAACCCACAGCTTGGCCTTCACGTCGATCTCGGCCGGGACAGCGCCGATGGTCTCCCCTGTCCTTGCCGCGGTCAGGATCGTGAACGCCAAAGCCCTGGCGCTCTCGCTGCCGTTCGCCAGCAGCTCCGACACCAGTTTCGGAACCTCCCGGTAGTCCATGGCCTTGTGGTGCTCGACCTTCCGCACCTTCGACAGCGGTGGGAGCAGATGGCTCAGGGCGCCGTCCCAGGCAGCAGGATTGTCGCCGCTGCGGTGCTTCATGGCGGTGGCCCAACCCAGAACCCTCTCGATGCGGCCGCGCAGCCTGCCGGCCGTCTCAGGCTTTTCCGTCCAGATCGGCTCCAGCACCTTCATGACGTGGTCTACTCCCACCTTGTCGACCGGGAGCTTGCCGATGACCGGGTTCACGTACATCCGGATGGTGCTTTCCCACTGGGCGATGTGCTTGTCGTTCTTCCAGCCGGGGGAATGGGCCTCGATGTAGCGCTCGGCGCACCACGAGAACGTAGGCGCCTTCTCGGGCTTGGGGGCGGATCCGGTCTTTGCCCGCCCGTTTGTCGACTGACTGCGGGGATCGCCGCCCTTGCGCACCAGCGCCCGGAGCTCGGCGGCTTCGTCCCTTGCTTCGCTCAGCGACGTGTCGCTGACGGCGCCCAGACCCATCCACTGGTTCTCGCCGTCCTTGCCCCACCGGAACAGGTAGCTCC
>CAYRNE010000304.1:0-4065 GCA_964425245.1 uncultured Devosia sp. | reverse complement strand
ACCTCCATGCAGATGAAGATGTTCCTGACCCGCCTTGGCGAGAACTCGAAAATGGTGGTGACGGGCGATCCGACGCAGGTCGATCTGCCGCGCGGCGAACGGTCGGGCCTCGTCGAGGCGCTCTCCATCCTCGACGGCATCGAGGGCATTCACATTTCCCGCTTCACCGACCGCGACGTCGTCCGTCACGCGCTGGTCGGCCGGATCGTCCGCGCCTACGAGGGCGCGACCGCCAAAGAGGACAAGGCGCTCTGACCGTCCGTCCGCCGCTCGAGGTCGTGGTCAGCGAGGAGGCCGGCGGCTGGCCCGCGGGGCTCGGGGAGCTGGCCGAACGCGCCATTCTCGAAGCGCTGCGCCAATCGGGCGCGCGCGTCGTGGGGGCGGCCGAGGTTTCCGTTCTGCTCACCGACGACCTCAGCCAGCGCGCCCTCAACCGCGATTGGCGCGGCATCGACAGGTCGACGAACGTCCTGAGTTTTCCCCAGCTCGAGCCGTTTTCCAGGCTTTCGGGGCTCGTGGGCGACATTTCGCTCGCCCGCGAGACGCTGGAACGCGAGGCCGCGGAGCAGGGCACGGCCTTCCGCGACCACTTCGCCCATCTCGTTGTCCATGGATTTCTGCATCTTCTGGGTTACGATCACATTGAGGATGCCGGGGCCCTTCAAATGGAGAGTCTCGAAACCCAGATACTGGCGAGCCTGGGCATTGCCGATCCCTACGGGGACGGCTAGGTTCAGTTCCGCCGCAACTGAAGGATGTGCCGCGAGGAGCGCGGCCCGAACCGATGAACGAAAGCGACAGTAGTCAGGATACGCGACCGAGCGAGCGCGAGTCCGGCTCGAAATCCAATCCCGACCCCCAATCTAGTCCCGCCTCCGCCGAACGGCGGGGGCCGACGCTCTGGCAACGCCTCAAGGGGCTGCTCGCGCTGCGCACCGTGTCGCTTCGCGACGACCTCGAGGTTGCTCTCGAAAGCGAGGCCAACGGGGAAACCGCCGATTTCAGCCCGTCCGAACGGGCCATTCTGCAGAACGTGCTGCAACTGGGCGAGAAGCGCGTCGACGATGTCATGGTGCCCCGCGCCGACATCCAGGCGATCGACGCCGAATCGACCCTCGGCGCCCTGATCGCGCATTTCCGCCAGGTCGGCCATTCGCGCATTCCGGTCTATGCCGAATCGATCGACAACATCACCGGCTTCGTCCACATCAAGGACGCGCTCCGCCGCATAACCCAGCCGGTGCCGGAGCCTGGAAAGGAACAGCCCGTGAGGCTCGTCGGCCAGGCGCTGCGCCAGAAGGTCGGCAAGCTCGACATCGTCCGCACGGTGCTGTTCGTGCCGCCGCTGATGCCGGTGGGCGACCTGCTGCACGAAATGCAGCTCAAGCGCGTTCATATGGCGATCGTCATCGACGAATACGGCGGCACCGACGGGCTCGTGACCATCGAGGACCTGCTCGAGGCGGTGGTGGGCGAAATCGAGGACGAGCACGACGAGGCCGAGGTGGCCCTCGTCCGGAAGATCAATTCCAACGTCTTCGTCGCTTCCGCGCGGGCCGAACTCGAAGAGGTGCGGGAGGTGATCGGTCCCGATTTCGACCCGGGCGAACACGCCGAGGAAGTCGATACGCTCGGCGGCCTCGTTTTCGATCTCGCCGGCCACGTCCCGCAGAAGGGCGAGGTCGTCAACGGCATCAAGGGCTTCGAATTCGAGGTCATGCAGTCCGACGGCCGTCAGATCAAGCGCCTGAAGATCAAGCGCGTAAAGCAGCGCCCGCCGCGTGCCGCCCCGCCGCGTGGCGAGGGTGCATCGCCCAGGCCCGACGGCTAAGGCAGGCGACATCATCGCTTGACCGCTGCCAGACGCACGGCGACCTTGCCCCGATGCCGCTGATTCCCCTCGACTTCCGCGCATGACCTGGCTCGCCGAATCCGCCATGCTGAGCTACGGCTGGCGCCGCGTGCTGCTGCTCGTCGTCGCGGGCGCCATCGCCGCCCTGAGCGTCCCACCTCTTTTCGTCCTTCCCGCGCTCTTTGTCGGGATGCCCGTTCTGGTCTGGTGCCTCGATGGTGCCGAGCGCCTGAAGGGCGTCGGCCGCTTCCTCGGGCCGGCCTTCCTCATCGGCTTCAGTTTCGGGCTCGGCTACTTCGCCGTGGCGCTTCACTGGCTGGGGGCCGCCTTCATGCAGGAAGGCGGAGTCTATCTCGCCCTGATGCCGTTCGCGGTCCTCGGCCTTGCCGCGATCCTTGCCCTGTTCTGGGGCGCCGCCGCCTCGGTCTCGCACCTCCTCTGGACGGGCGGCGCCGCCCGCATCGTCACGCTCGCGAGCTTCCTGACGGCCGCCGAATGGCTGCGCGGTCACGTACTGTCGGGCTTTCCTTTCGATTTGCTGGGCTACGCCCTCACCGCCAACGACGAGATGATGCAGCTCGCCTCGCTCGTCGGGGTCTACGGGCTGACGTTCATCGCGGCGCTCATTGCGATGACGCCGGCTCTGATCTGGCCCGCCGACGATCGCGGACTCGTGCCGCGCCTCCTGCCCTTCTTCCTCGCGATCGGCGTGATCGCGGCGCAGGTGGGTTACGGCAACTGGCGGCTCGCATCGACCCCCGTCGCCGAGCGCGACGACATGCGCGTCCGGCTCGTTCAGCCGATGATCCTCGAGCACCAGGACTGGGCCGTGGCCGATCCCGCGCACATCATGGACCGGCTGATCTCGTTGAGCGAAGCCCGACTCACCCCCGCCGATCCGGGGCTTGCCGGCGTCACCCACCTCATCTGGCCCGAATCGGTCTTTCCGTTCTTCCTCACGCAGTATCCCAATGCGCTCGCCCGCATCGCGCGCATGCTGCCGGCCGACACGACGCTGATCACCGGCGCCCCGCGCGAGCCGCTCGGGCCCGACGGCGCCCCGCTCGAGGACAACCCGGGTTACAACGCCATCCTGACCATCAACACCGACGGCGAGATCGTCGGGAGCTACGACAAGTCGCATCTCGTTCCCTTCGGCGAATACCTGCCGTTCGCCGAGTTCTGGCGGCTGTTCGGCATTCGCCAGTTCGTTCCCGGCACCAACGGCTGGGCGCCGGGCGATGGCCGCCGGCTGCAATCGCCGCCCGGGATGCCCCCATTCCTTGCCCTCGTCTGCTACGAGGCGGTCTTTCCCGGCGACATCGGCGACGTCGCGCGGGCAGAGTTCATCCTCAATGTCACCAACGACGCCTGGTTCGACGGCTCCATCGGCCCGGCGCAGCACGCCCATCACGCCCGGCTGCGGAGCGTCGAATCCGGCCTCCCCATGCTGCGTGCCTCGAACTCCGGCACGACCACGGTGGTCGATCCGCTGGGCCGCGTCACGGCGCGGCTGGCGGAGCAGGAGGTGGCGGTGCTCGATGCCGTACCGGCCGAAAGGCTCGCGGAGCCTCCCCCCTATGTGCGCCTCGGCGATTGGCCGATGCTCGGCGCCCTGGCGCTCGGCCTCGCCCTCACCGGCTGGGCGATGTGGCGGGAACGCCGCAGCGGGGCATAGATTTCCAGCGGGGCTGTCCGCTGACATAAAGCTTTCTTTATATCCGCTTGACCGTCCCGCCCGCTAATGGCAGAAACCTGCCCCTAACGTGCGCTTTTCGCACCTTTTGGGGCATTTTTCGGGGTCTCGCCGTGGCACGCATGAATTATCTCTTCACCTCCGAGTCGGTTTCCGAGGGTCATCCGGACAAGGTCTGCGACCGCATCTCCGACGAGATCGTGGATCTCGTTTTCAAGGAGGCGAAGAAGGCGGGCATGGATCCGAGCCAGGTTCGCATCGCCTGCGAGACGCTGGCGACGACCAACCGCGTCATCATCGCGGGCGAGGTGCGCGTGCCGCCGACGCTGCTCAAGAAGGACCGCGACGGCAACATCCTCTACGACGCCTCGGGCGCGCCGCGCATCAATCCGGCCAAGTTCAAGTCCACCGCCCGCAAGGCCATCCGCTCCATCGGCTACGAGCAGTCGGGTTTCCATTGGCAGTAGGTCAAGATCGACGTCCTGCTTCACGGCCAGTCCGCCGACATCGCGCAGGG
>CAYRNE010000303.1:0-4070 GCA_964425245.1 uncultured Devosia sp. | reverse complement strand
CCGAACTCATTGGTCCGTTCGATCCAGGCCTGGAACTGCTCCTTGTCCGGTGTGCGGAATGCGACGTGATGGACCCCGCCGGCACCCTGGCGCGCCATCGGGAGATCCGGGTTCACCTCGACGTGCAGTTCTGCGGCCGCGCCACCGGGCCCCATCTCGAAGACGTGAACTTCACCTTGCTCCCCGGCCGCCGGGTAGGATCTCACCTCGCGCATGTTCATGAGTTCGGTCAGCATCGCCGCCGTTCGCCGCAGGTCAGGCACGCTCAGGGTAATGGGACCCAGACCATGGATCTGCCGCTCGGCGGGGACGGGGCTCCTGTCCCAGGGATGGCCGCCGGCGCTCTTTGGATCGCTGACCAGCCGGAAGCGCTGGCCTTCCGAATCCTCGAAATCGAGGGAGAGATGACCGGCCCGCTCGATGATGGAGCCCGTCTCGATGCCCTTGCCGGCGAGGTGGGACTTCCACCAGGCGAGGTCGTCGTCGTTGCCGACACGCAGTCCCGTGCGGACAATCGAATGCGTGCCCCGCCTTTCGGGCGCGGCCGGCCAGTCGAAGAACGTGAGGTCGGCACCCGGCGAGGCGATGGCGTCGCCATAGAACAGATGATAGGCCGAGGTGTCGTCCTGGTTCACCGTCTTCTTGATGAGCCGCATGCCCACCGTACCGGTGTAGAACGCGACATTCTCGCGGGCTCGTGCCGTGATCGCGGTGAGGTGGTGAATGCCCTGCAGCTCGAGGTTCATGCTGTACTCCTTGGGGTGCCGGAAAGCGATCCTATCGAGATAGTGGATCGAAACCGTGATCAGTGAGCCGAAACGCTCCGACAATTCGTTCGATCCTTGCGAACGATGCCGCTTGCACCAGCCCACTTGCCGTATGACGCAGAGTGAACATAACATGAACAGATGCGGATCAGGCTCACGAATGTCAACGATTTCGGGGAATGGCGGGCGATTGCCCGCGCACTGCTGCTTTCGGGTACGCCGCCGGAGGACGTTGCGTGGCCCGATCCTGCGGAACCGCTCGACCTGCTGGCGCCGGCCGATCCTTTCGCACCGCGACCGGTACTGGATCGGGCCGCGGGTCGCGTCCCGCCGCGGTTCGTGCAACTCGCGCAGGCCGCGATCTGTCACCGGGACCTCGAGCGATTCGCGCTGCTCTATCGCCTGCTGTGGCGCATCCAGAAGGATCGGACGCTCATGTCCAACCTGGACGACACCGACGTCGCCAAGCTCAACCGGCGCGTCGAAGCCGTGCTCGGCGAGTACCAGCGCATGAAGCGGGAACTCCGCTTCCGGCGCGCGGTCGCGGGCGACGGACACAAGGGGCTCGTCGCCTGGTTCGCGCCGCGACACTACGTGCTCGAGCGGGTTGCGCCGCATTTCACGCGGGCGGTCGCGCATGAGGACTGGGTGATCATGACGCCCTACCGGAGCGCCTTCTGGGATCAGCGCGGCCTGACTTTCGGCCGAGGCGCGGGAGTGGGCTCGCGGGATCGATGAAGGCAACCAGGCGGCGTCCTGTTCATTGCCTCCAGGAAATCCCGTGGAGGAAGAGATGGCGGTTCATGGGCCCAATCCGGGACTTGGCGAAATCCGGCGGGGCAGGGCGCCCCTGGCCGACGAGCCCACCGAAATCGCGAGCCTTGAAGAGGCTCGGGTCGCCGTCCAGGACTGCCGGCGTTGCCCGCTCTATCAGTACGCCACGCAGGCAGTTTTCGGCGAGGGGCCGGAGCCCGCAGACATCATGTTCGTCGGCGAGCAGCCGGGCGATCGCGAGGACATCGAAGGCCAGCCCTTCGTCGGACCGGCGGGCCGGCTCTTCGGCAAGGTGCTCGACAAGGTCGGCATCGAGCGGGGACGCACCTACGTCACCAATGCCGTCAAGCACTTCAAGTTCACCCCGCGCGGCAAGAAGCGCCTGCACCAGCGGCCCAATGCCGGCGAGATCGCGGCCTGCCGGTTCTGGCTCGATCTCGAACGCCGGTTCGTCCGGCCCCGGGTCGTGGTCGCTCTCGGCGCAACCGCCGCCCAGAGCCTTCTCGGCCGCACCGCGACCATTACTGCGCTCCGCGGCAAACCGATCGAACTCGACGATGGCAGCCTGCTTTACGTGACCATCCACCCCTCGTACCTGCTGCGCATCCGCTGCAGCGGCGACGTCCGCGCCGAGGAGCGGGCCTTCGAGTCCGACCTCAGGAAGATCCGCGCCCTTGCTGCCCAAGCCGCACCTGCAAGGAGCAGGCGGGCGGGCACAACGCACTAGGTCGGGGGCGGCCGTTGCGTCTGGTGCCGCCCATTCTCCGGACGATCGCTCTGTTCGAGCAGCGCCAGCAGACCGCGCAGGATTTCCACCGGGCGCGGCGGACAGCCGGAAATGTGAAGGTCGACCGGCAGGATCTTCGACACGCCGCCTTCTACTGCATAGCTCGATGCGAAGATGCCGCCATCGCGGGCGCAATCGCCGAGCGCGACCACCCACTTGGGGCTGGGCGTTGCATCGTAGGTGAACTGTAACGCTTCGCGCATGTTCCTGGTTACCGGCCCGGTGACCAGCAGCACGTCGGCATGACGCGGGGAGGCGACGAAGCGGACGCCGAAGCGTTCGAGATCGTAGATCGCGTTGTTGAGCGCGTGGATTTCGAGTTCGCATCCGTTGCACGAGCCGGCATCGACTGCACGGATCGAGAGGCTGCGGCCGAGCCGCTTGCGGGCGGCGCGGTCGAGAGCGTTGCCGAGCTCTGCCAGCGCCTCGTCACTGCGCGCCGGGCGACGTTCCGTCACCGGATCGCGGAGCAGGCCATTGATGATCTGTCTTACGACCATGGGCGCGGCTCAGAGGTCATGGCCCGAATACGAGCAGTTGAAGGATTTGTTGCAGAGGGGGAAATCGGCGACGATGTTGTCCTCGACCGCCGCTTCGAGAAGCGGCCACTGGAACCACGAGGGATCGCGCAGGTGGCAGCGCTCGATCCTGCCGTCGGGGCCCAGCCGTAGCCAAACGAGGATATCGCCGCGAAAGCCTTCGATGAGCGCGGCGCCTTCGCATGGCGAACCGCGTGATGGGATGCTTCCGTGGATCGGTCCCTCCGGCAGCCGGGCGAGTATCTGCTCGACCAGCGAAAGGCTCTGTTCCACCTCGAGGATGCGTATCCAGACGCGAGCATCGACGTCCCCTTCCTCACGCAGAGGAACTTCGAACGCCAGTCGATCGTATGGAGCGTAAGGCAGGTTCCTGCGCGCATCGAAAGCGCGGCCTGAGGCACGGCCGACGAAGCCGCCGGCGGCGAACTGACGCACGAGTTCAGGCTTGCTGATGCCGGCGCCGACCGTCCGGTCCTGCAGGGAAGCCGTGTTGTCGTAGAGATGCACCAGCCGCGGGAAGCGTTGCCGCGCGAGCGCGACGAGGTGCTCGATGGCGACCCGGCCCTGCGGTGCGAGGTCAACAGCGACGCCGCCGGGGACGACCGTGTCGCGCATCAGGCGGTGGCCGAAGGCGGTGTCGGCCGCGCGCAGCACCTCCTCGCGCAGCATGCCGGTATAGGTATGCATGATAGCGAAGGATGCATCGTTGCAGATGGCGCCGATGTCGCCGAAATGGTTGGCGAGGCGCTCGAGTTCCGCCATCAGGGCCCGCAGCCAGACGGCGCGCTCGGAGACCTCGGCGCCGAGGGCGGACTCGACGGCGCAGGCGAACGCCAGCTGGTAGGCAACCGTACTGTCGCCGGACGTGCGGCCCGCGAGCTTCATGCCTCGCTCAACTTCGGCACCCTGCATGAGGCTCTCGATCCCCTTGTGGGTATAGCCGAGCCTTTGTTCCAGCCGGACCACGGTCTCGCCGCTCGCCGTGAAGCGAAAATGGCCGGGCTCGATGATGCCGGCATGGACCGGTCCCACCGGGACCTGATGGAGGTTCGCCCCTTCTGCGGCCAGAAAGCCGTATGGCGTGGGTTCGGCGGCCTGCGGTGTCGCGGCGAGCGGTGTGCGAATGCCCCATTTGCCATGGTCGAGCCACGGACGGCCGTCCGGCAAACCGACGGGATCGAGCCCGAAGAGATCGCGGATGGC
>CAYRNE010000302.1:0-4083 GCA_964425245.1 uncultured Devosia sp. | reverse complement strand
GCCATCTGGGCCTATATCATCGGCGGGCTCGTCTTCTTCTCGACCATCTTCTACGACCTGGCGCCCGCGGCCGGCTGGTTCATGTATCCGCCGCTGACGCTCACCGAATTCCAGCCCGGCGACAACGCGGACTTCTGGCTGCTCGGGATCGGCTTCATCGAAATTTCGGCCATCGCCGGGGCGATCGAAATCGTCGTTGGGGTCCTCCGCACGCGACCGCCCGGCATGAGCCTTTCGAAGATGCCGATCTTCGCCTGGACCATGCTGATCTTCGCCGCGATGATCATGTTCGCGTTCCCGGCGGTGATCCTCGCGACCATGCTGCTCGAAATCGAGCGGGCCTTCGGCTGGCCGTTCTTCACCGCCGCGCTCGGCGGCGACGCGCTGCTGTGGCAGCACCTTTTCTGGTTCTTCGGCCACCCCGAGGTCTACATCATCTTCCTCCCGGCGGCGGCGGTCGTTTCGATGATGGTGCCGACGATGGCGCAGACGCCGCTCGTCGGGCACCGGTTGATCGTCGTCGCGCTGATCGCGACCGGCTTCTTCTCCTTCGGCCTGTGGGTGCATCACATGTTCGCGACCGGCATTCCGGCGCTGAGCCTCGGCTTCTTCTCGGCGGCGAGCATGGCGGTCGCCATTCCGTCCGGGATACAGGTCTTCTCGTGGATCGCGACCATGGCGGCCGGCCGGGAGCGCATCCGCTTCACGACGCCGACGCTCTTCATCCTCGGCTTCCTCTTCATCTTCACGCTCGGCGGCCTCACCGGCGTGATGGTTGCCGTCGTTCCCTTCGATTTCCAGGTGCACGACACCTACTTCGTCGTCGCGCATTTCCACTACGTGCTGGTCGGCGGCATGGTCTTCCCGCTGTTCGCGACCTTCTACTACTGGGCCCCGATGGTGAGCCGGAAACAGCTGTCCGAGCGGCTCGGCAAATGGGCGTTCTGGCTCATGTTCATCGGCTTCAACGTCGCTTTCTTTCCGATGCACATCGCCGGGCTCTCCGGCATGCCGCGGCGCGTCTGGACCTATCCGGGCAACCTAGGCTGGGACTGGCTGAATCTCATTTCGACGGCCGGCGCCTTCACGATCGCAGCAGGCGTTCTCGTCTTCATCGCCGATCTCGTTCTCAACCTCCGGGTCTCCAACGAGGGCGCGGGCAATCCGTGGCGGGCCGGCACGCTCGAATGGCTGCCAAACGATGTTTATTCGACCCGGTCGATCCCGCATATCGCCAGCCGCTATCCGCTCTGGGAGCAGCCAAATCTGGCCGAGGAAGTGGAAGCGGGAGCGCATTACCTTCCGAACGCGCCCACCGGCGGGAGAGAGACCATCGTTACCTCGCCCATCGACGCGGAACCGCAATACGTGCTGCAGATGCCGGGCGCCGGCTGGCCGCAGGTCATCGCCGCCGTCTTCACCGCCGCATTCTTCCTCCTGCTCACCATCAAGGCCGTTGTCATTGCGACGATCTGCGGCGTCCTCGCCGTCGCGGCGGTGCTGGTCTGGGTATGGAAGCTCGACCCCGGACCCGACAAGGGCATGGTCGAGATCGGGGGCGGGATCCGGCTGCCGACCTACTTCTCCGGGCCGCAGTCGCATGGCTGGTGGGCGATGGTCGTGCTCATGCTGGTCGCCGGGTCGCTGTTCCTCGCTTACGTCTTCTCCTACCTCTACACATGGCTGGTCTCCCCCGATGTCTGGGCGCCGCAGAACGCTGCGGGTCCGCCGGCGCTGGTCTGGCCGGCGCTGTCAGCGGGGCTCATGGTGGCGTCCGCGGCGCTGTTCTGGATTGCGGGAAAGCTGTTGCCGGAACCGTCAGTCCGTCCGCTCGCCGCACCGCTGCTGCTCGTTCTTGCCGGCGCCGCTCTTTGCGCGGGCGTCGGCACGGAAATCTGGGGACACTGGCAGAGCGGGCTCATCGCAACCGAGAGCGCTTATGCTGCTCTCGTCTACATGTCGCCTGTGCTGACGGGACAGGTCGCCGCGGCCGTGCTCATCATGTCGCTGTTCACCGCGGTGCGGCTGCTCGCCGGGCGCACCGACCGGGTGCGCCGCAACAGCTTCGATCACACCTTGCTCCTCGGCTGGTATGGCGCCGCGCAGGGCCTCGTCGGCCTGTTGCTCATTCACGGGTTCCCGCGGGTGATGGCATGAGGCGCGAAGGCTCCATCGTCGGCACGCTCGTCTTTCTGCTGTTCGGGCCTCTGGTCTGGGCGCTCGATCTGCTCGTGGTCTATGGCGGACATGCCTCCTGGTGCGCGGCGGGCGACAGGCTACCCGGCGACCCCCAGGTGGTGGTCCCCGTGCTGCACTGGGGGGCGACCGCGGCGGCGGGGTTGATCCTCGCCGTTGCCATTATCTGGCCGGCGATCCCGCGGGCGCTCCTGAGGGCCATGCCCTCCACCAGTCCGGAGGCCGGGTTTGCGGATCGGGTGATGCAACTTCTCGCCCTGCTGTCGCTTTTCGGCATCTTCTTCGTGAGCCTCGCCCAGTTCCTGCTGCCGCTTTGCGCGCAGCTTCGCTGAACGCACCCCGGAACAATCGGCCCTGAGCACAGTTTCGCCCCAGAGGGGCCCGCTTTCGCGCGTGCGCCCGCCGGAATCCCGAGGACACGAGACCATGGCAGACAAGCCTTTCCGCCCGAGCCGCTCCATCGCCTACTGGGCAACCGTCGCTCTCGCCGCCGTCATGATCTTCACCGGATTGCTGCTCGCCTTCGGCGGGATCTGGCTGCTCGTTCTGGGCGGCTCCTGGTACTACGCCATCGCGGGGTTCGGCCTCATCACTTCGGGCATTTTCATCATACAGGGCCGACTCCTCGGCTTCTGGGTCTATCTCGCGACCTATGTCTTCACGCTTGTCTGGGCGTTCTGGGAAGCCGGCCTCGACGGCTGGGCGCTGGTGCCCCGGCTTGCTGCGCCGACCGTCCTAATGCTTCTCGTTGCTGCGGCCATGCCGGTGCTCCGCCGGCTCGACGAGCCCGCCCGAACCTGGCGAACGGAGGCGGCCGCGGCGGCGGCCATGGTTCTTGTCGCGCTCGGCGTCACGCTCGTTCCGTCGATGCGGCTCGGCGAAATGAATGCGGCAGCGCAGGCGCCGGCCGATATCGGGGTAACGGCTGCCGCCGGCACGCCTTCGGCGTTCACCATCGTCCCCGAGGTTCCGCGAACCGCCGATACCGGTGTGACCGGGTCGGTGGGGCGTCCCGCGATCGAGATCGCCGAGACCGGCGAGGACTGGCCGGCCTATGGCGGCTCGATCCATGCGACGCGCTATTCGCCGCTCGACCAGATCACACCCGAGAATGTCGGGCAGCTGACGCGTATCTGGGAGTTCCACACGGGCGACTTGCCGGGTGAGGAGGCCGACGGCAAGTATTCGCCTGAGAACACGCCGCTCAAAGTCGGCAACTCGCTCTACGTCTGCAGCCCGATGGGCATCGTGATCGCCGTCGAGGCCTTCTCCGGCAAGGAACAGTGGCGCTACGATCCGCAGGTCTCGCCGGATGCCATTCCTTATGGCGCCACCTGCCGCGGCGTTGCCTATTACGCTCTGCCTGATGCCGCACCGGACGACCCCTGCGCGACGCGCATCCTCTGGGGCACGCTCGATGCCCGCCTGATCGCGGTCGACGCCGAGACGGGCCAGCTCTGCGCCGATTTCGGCGTCGACGGCCAGGTCGACCTCGAACGCGGGATCGGCGACACCGTGCCCGGCTGGTACGCCGTGACGTCGCCGCCGACCATCGTGCGTGGCATCGCGGTCATGGGCGCGCAGGTCACCGATGGGAACGCCGAGGATTCGCCGTCCGGTGTGATCCGCGGCTACGACGCGGTAACGGGCGAACTGGCCTGGGCCTGGGATCTCGGCAACCCAGAACTCACCGGCGAACCGCCGGAGGGCGAGGTCTATACGCGGGGCACGCCGAACATGTGGACGATTGCCGCCGGCGACGAGGAGCTCGGCTACGTCTTCCTGCCGATGGGCAACTCCGCCGTCGACTATTACGGCACCAATCGCAGCGAGGCCGAGAACGAATACGCCACCTCGCTCGTCGCGCTCGACGTGACGACCGGCGAA
>CAYRNE010000301.1:0-4085 GCA_964425245.1 uncultured Devosia sp. | reverse complement strand
AATCCGTCCCATCGACGCCAGCGATCCCAGTCGTCATAGAAGTCCCAGCCGGACAGCCAGTGGTAATCCCGCCGCGGCGCGGGAAAGTGAACGATCGTATCGTAGCCAAGCGTCCGGCCGCCTGCTCCGGTGGCCCGGCCCAGGTACCGCCCGCCCTTGATCCTCATGAACTGGTGCGGCTTCACCGAAACCGAGGCAAGAGCATTGCCGAAAACCACGAACGGGATACGCAACGGCCTCACCACGGGCCAGTACCAGTCGCTTAGCCAGCGCTTGCAGCGGTCGTACCAGCCGTGGTGCTGCCAGTCGCGGCCATTCCAGTCGTCCCAGTCGTCCCACCAGTCGTTGTCTGCCCAGCGGTTCCAGTCGTCGTCTCGCCAGTGATCCCAGTCGTTGCGTCCGTTCCCGTTGTTCCTGCCCGCCGACCTCCCGCGGTTACCGCGATCCCTCCAAGCCCAGTCCCGGTCCTTTCTCGGCGCGCAATGGGGAATATGCGGGACGCGGAGCACGAAGCCGTCGCCCTTCGGCAACTCAACGACGGCAGTGGGGACTACCTCGATGGTTACCTGGACCACGGCGGAGTCATGCAGTTGCTGCGCGGTCGCGAAGGAAGATCCCGTCGCCACGGCTAGCGCCAGAAGCGGCGCGGTCAGCCATGCGAGGGGCGGCGCCACTTCTAGTCGGCCGAAACCGTCAGCGTAACCCCGCCGACATAGATGCCGGGCAGCGGGATTCCGCCGCTGGGTGTCCAGTGCTCGTTGCTTTCCATGTGGATGCGTCCGTTGCGCACGCCCCCGGTCAGCATAAGGTTCACGGTCAGCGGGGGTTCGGTCGGGCCCCCTGTATAGCCTGGCAGACCGGCGAACTGGGCCGGCGAGCCGACCACGCCGGAGACCGGGAAGTCGAGCCGCAGCTTGTAGCCGACGGAGTTGCCATTGAGTACGGCATTGCCGAGATACTCTCCCGAAGGCGCATCGTCCGTCGGAACGAGGACGAACGAGTCGGGCTCAGCCACGACCGTTGCCGACGCGTTGCCCTCGATCCGGAAGCTGACCCCGTGCGAGGGAATGGTTGATCCCGGAGGCGGGACCCTCAGGTACAGCAGAGGGGTCCCGACGATTTCAATTGTCGCCACCGGCGCGACCTGGATTTCTACCTCTGCCTGAAAGTTCTGTGCATCGAGTTGGCCGGCCGCCTGCGCCAGACCGCTGGTCGCAGCGAGCGCTGTCACCGTTGCCGCAGTCCACAAGTACAACTTGGTAAACACCCCAGTCTCCTCTCCTCCGGTCAAAGGCCGGCGGCTCAATCCTATCCGTTGTCGGACGCACCCTCGGTCTCGGCGCCCAGCGTCACGGGCGGCACGTCTTCGGTCGTGATGGTTATCCCGCCCGGAAAATCCGTCGCTTCCGGGTCGATTGTCAGCACCGGTATCGAGGTCGGACTACCGTCGGCGGCGGTCCCCTCCTCGTTCTCGAGCTGGAACACCTGCTGGCGGCTGATTTCGTGGCCGTTGCCAAGCGCAAAAACCACCCGCACCGCGTAGTAGCCGGGATCCAGGTTCGCGAGGTCGAGCGCGGCGCTGTAGTTGCGCTTACCCAGCGGCAGGACGATCCCGGCGTCACCCTCCAGATCCACCGTCTGGCGGAATCGCCCTTCGGACGAAATCAGGGAGACCCGCCCCACCGGCGTGACGTCGACATTGCCGATGTTCGTGAAGCGGGCCTGGACGATGTACTCGGTCGGCCCCCCGCCCTCCGCGATCGATAGCTGCTCGACCATGGCATCCGACTTTGCCGGCACGGCGCTGTTCGCGAGGTGGACGGTCGAGCGCGTCTCGCCCGCGCTCTGCCCGTCTGCATAGGTCCCCTTCAGCAGCAGGTCTGCGTAGTAGTGCGGATATTGCACGTCCTCTCGGGGTACGCGACTGACGACCCGCACATTCTGCCGCCGGCCGGGTCCGATGGTAAACTCGGCCGGGCGGATCTCGGTCCACGGTTCCGCGGAAATGTCTATGCCGCGAAGGCCCGGCATCTCGACCCCGGCAAGGCCCGGTGGCGTCGTCGAAACCATCGACACTTTGACCGGATCGGTCCCGGGATTCTCGACGGTGACAATTGTTGTTCGCGTGGCGCCAGGCACGACATCCATCGTGACAGAAGCAGGTTCCAGAAGCAGCGCCGTGTCGAAGGCAAGACCGTCCACGGTCGGGTCACCCGCGAACTCCATTTCCTTGATGATCGGCGGAACACGCCGGCCATCGACGGAGAGCTCTCCCCGCAGCCTGTAGGTGCCGGATGGGAGGCGCCGCTCGAGGTCGTCGCCAAGTCGCAGGGAAACACCCGGAAGGATTGCTTTCTCCGGAACCTCGACCCGGGTGACCGGGCGCCAGGCATCGCCCAGCTTTATTTCCACCGTCAGCTGGCCCTTCACCCGCGAATAGGTTCTTCCTTCGTTCGAAACGATCAGGCCCGCAGTTGTCGTCAGCGTGACGCCGGGTTCGTCGACGAATTCCATCACCGCATCGGCCAGGGCCACCTGTTGGCGAACCGGACGCCCGACAATCTGGATCACGAGGGGAATGAGGAAGCGGACGCGAACGGCGATGCCGTTCGCATCAGGCGGGAAGGGTGTCTCGGCGATGACGGCAGCGTAGTACACGCCGCGGGCATTTGCCGGCACGTTCATGCGAATGTTGATCGTAGCCGGCCGCAGGGGCGCGATTGATACACTCGGATTGACGACTGAGGTCCAGGGCAAGCTGGAGTAAGGCGAAGGAATCTCGCTCTCGGCGTCCACCTCGATCAAGCGCCACCCGCCGCTGTCCGTCTGTCCGAGGTTAGCGAGTCGGACCTCGACGAGTTTGGCCCCATCCCCAGCCGTGTTGCGAATTTCCAGCGGCACCTCGACGACGCGCCCCGCTACCGCGGGAACCTCGATGCGCATGGGCTTGACCATGAAGCCCTGGGCGAAGCCCACGTCGACCTGCAGAACGAATGCGAGCGTAGCCAGCAGCACGAGCAGGACGTGTCCCGCCAGTCGCGGCATCTGCTCGAACTGCGCCTCGAACGCCACCTGAGACTATTCCTTGCTGACGGTGGGAAGGGGCCGGAGGGCCCCTTCCCTGGTCTCGTTCGGCTCAGGGGCCGTTCGGCGAGATCGTGTACGTGACCTCGAGATCATAGGTCTGTGGCAAGGGAAGCTCGCCGGGCGAGGTCGCTGCGTAAGTGATCGGCAGGGTGCCAATGCTCGTGTGGACGCCGCCAACCGAGGCGAACAGCTCCTGCGAGGTGCCGAGTGTGGTGTCCGTCCAAGTGCGGGCGTTGGCATTGCCGTAGCCGTTAGTGCTGAAGACACCGGTCGGGCCGACCATCGTGGCGGGCTGGTTGTTGAAGATGTGGAAGAAGATGCCGCCACCCGGAATGATCGGCGCCGGCAGAGTGCCCTCCACCAGGGCGTCGATCTTGGCATCTACGTTGTTGATCACGCTCAGCGACGAGTAGTCGAAGGCCGTGTTGTTGCCGTCGGCGCCGCTCATTACCAGCGCGATGTCGGCCTCGTTGGCCCACATCGACACCTCTTCGTCGACTTCGATATTGACGTCCACGCAGTAGGTCTGCGCGTCGATCTGATGGGGATCGTTGTTGGACGTGTTGGTCGGCTGGACGGTGGTCGGGCAGGCGGCGACGGCGGCGCCCGCAAGACCGGCAACGGCGAGCGCTGCAACGCTCGCAAGAATGGTCTTGTACATGCAGTTTCTCCTTGTTCGCACCCTCGCCTCCCCGCGAGTACGCTGGTGCACATCATCAAGATTCCCGGGGGGTCCTGTAACAGGCGTCCTCGTCCCCCGTTGCGAAGGAAGCCTTGTCTCAAACTGAAACATTACGGAAACGACTTGTAAAGCTCAATTATGTCAATAGCTTAATAGTACCTCAAATGAGGTAGTTGCTGAGGTGGCTCCGAACAAACGATACGACTATGCACGGGGGTGCCGTGCTGTACTCAGGCATGAAGACAATCAGGTTTTTTGTCGGCGCGGTCTTATTTGTCTGCCCAGTTTAGGGCATTGCTTGGCCCCACGCAGGTCA
>CAYRNE010000300.1:0-4108 GCA_964425245.1 uncultured Devosia sp. | reverse complement strand
CCACCTGACCGTAGTCTATCGGCCTGGTCATGGCGATATTGAACAACTGCTGCCGCGCCGCCGGGTTGTCGATGACCGCGATCATGGCTTCGACCAGATCGCTGACATGAACGAAGTTGCGCCTGAGCGGCCGGCCGTCAGCATCGAGCAGGACCGGCACGTTGCGATTCTGCTGATACATCCGCCGCTCGGCCGGCGAGATCAGCGCATCCCACGGCGGGCCCCCGAACTGGTCGTCCCCGAAGCTGAGCGCGTAGCGGAAATCGTCCTTCTCCATGATCCACGGCGCGCGGAGCGTCACTCCGTTGATGCCGTACTGGCCGAAATACGATTCGAGCATCGTCTCTTCGATGACCTTGGAAAGAGCATAGACACCGGGGTAGGGCCGACGGGGCGACTCCTCGGTGACCGGGCCCTCATAGCGCTGGAAGATATGCCCCACCGCGCAGTCGCCGCTGATAAGGACGAACTGCCGGGCGGTCGGGCTCTTGCGAAAGGCCTCCAGCAGCCAGAACATGCCTTTGACCGACACGTCCATGGCCTGAACCGGGTCTTCTTTCACAGTGGCCATATGAAAGACGTGCGTGACGCCGCGCATCGCGGCTTCGACCACCGTCGCATCTGAGATGGAGCCACGCACGCTTTCGATTCGCGGCTCGGGTGGGAGGGTCCGGTTGTGGCAGAGCGCGCGCAAGCCGGCGCCGGCCCAGCGCTCGTCGCCAAGAAAACGCGCTAAAAATGCCTGGCCGACCTTTCCGGTCGCGCCGGTAACCAGAACGAGCATTGTGCCCTCCCCAATCATCATACTAATAAGGCGCGGGACTATTAGTCAACGCGCGTTGTGACCGGCCGCGGTGGCTTCGTGAAGAACACGAGGGCAGGCGCGACGTTGGCGAGAAAATACGGGGAAAACCGCCGAGGTCGGGAGGGTAGGAGCGGACAAAGGCCATCGGGCTGTGCTGGGCTCATTGACGCCGTGCGACACCGCCTATAGGTTCTATGACTAATACCAGCGTGCGCGGCATGCTGCGGGAGGAGTACCATATGTCTGTTCTCGAGCTTGAGAACATTTCCAAGCACTTCGGAGCGATCCAGGCCCTCAACGGGGTTTCGCTCAACCTCGGCGCCGGCGAGGTGGTGGGACTGGTAGGCGACAACGGCGCCGGCAAATCGACGCTGGTCAAGATCATCGCGGGCAACTTCCACCCCTCGGAGGGCGTCATCAAGATCACCGGACAGCCGGTTCAGCTGCACGGGCCGGCCGATGCGCGCTCGAAGGGAATTGAGATCGTGTACCAGGACCTGGCGCTCGCCGACAATTTGACGGCGGCAGCCAATATCTTCCTTGGCCGGGAGATGACCAACCGGTGGGGCATGCTGGACTATGGCGCCATGTACCGGAAGGCTGGCGAGCTGTTCGCCGAACTCAAGTCCGAGACGCGCCCGCGCGATCTCGTCCGCCGCATGTCCGGCGGCCAGCGGCAGGCGGTCGCCATCGCGCGCACGCGCCTCAGCAATCCGAAGATTGTGCTGATGGACGAGCCGACGGCCGCGATCAGCGTGCGCCAGGTCGCCGAGGTGCTGAACCTGATTCGGCGTCTCAAGGACCAGGGCATGGCCATCGTCCTGATCAGCCACCGCATTCCCGATATCTTCGCGGTCTGCGACCGGCTTGTGGTGCTGCGGCGGGGCAGGAAAGTCGCCGACAAGCGCATCGCGGACAGTTCACCCGAAGAAGTGACCGGCCTGATCACCGGCGCGATCGAGAACGCCATGGGGGCAGCATGAGCACCGATAGTTCACTTGCCGAGGTCATTGGCCAGACCTCGACCAAAGGTTTCCTTGGCTGGCTGGTGAGCCGCCAGGTGTTCTGGATATTCCTCGCCACCCTGGCCGCATTCGTTCTGATGTCGGTGCTGAGGCCCGATACATTTCCCACGGGCCAGAACCTGTTCAACGTGACGCGGAACTTCGCCTTCATCGGTATCATCGCGATCGGGATGACGGCGGTGATCGTGACCGCGGGAATCGACCTCTCCGTCGGAGGCACCATGTTGATCGGCGCCATGGTTACGGCGGTCTTGATGAATTCCGGCATGCCGATCTGGCCGGCTTTCGCGCTGGCGATGGGCGCCTGCCTGCTCGTCGGGCTCATCAACGGCGTCTTCATTGCCATCGTCGGCCTGCCATCCTTCGTGGTCACGCTGGGCATGATGTCGGTTTCCCGCAGCATGGGACTGGTCGTTTCCAATAACCGGCTGATCTTCGAGTTCGGGCCCGACCAGAAGATACTCACCGACATCGGCGGCGGACAGATATTCGGCATCCCCAATCCGGTTTACATTCTCGTCATTCTCACGCTCATCGCGGCGTTCGCCTTCCGCTGGACGAAGTGGGGCCGCTACATCTTCGCGATCGGCGGCAACGAGAACGCGGCAATCCTGACCGGCGTGCCCGTCAAGCTCACCAAGATTTCCGTCTATGTCCTTGCCGCTCTGCTCGCGGGTCTCGCAGGCTGGCTTCAGCTGGGCTGGCTGGGCAGTGCTGCCACGAGCATGGGCGTGAACGTCGAACTGCTCGTGATTGCGGCGACCGTCATCGGGGGAGCGAACCTGATGGGCGGTACCGGCACCGCCTTCGGGGCGGTAGTGGGGGCAGCGCTCATCGAGGTCATCCGAAACAGCCTGATTCTTCTTGGAATCAGCACCTTCTGGCAAGGAACCTTCGTCGGAACCTTCATCGTGCTTGCAGTTGCCTTCGAAAAGGTGAGAAGCAGGGACAACAAGGAATAACCAGTCCGGCTCGTCCGGACAGGATTGTGATGGACGAGATCGCCTCCGGAGCCCCGCCCGCGGGGGGGCCGCCCCCAACTGCTCGACGCTCGCGCGCCAACAAGCGTGTGACGATGACTGACGTCGCGCAGCACGCGGGCTGCTCGCAATCGACCGTGTCGGTCGTGCTCAACGGCACGCCCGGCATCAAGATTTCCCAGGAAACGCGGATGCGGGTGGCCGAGGCCGTCGCTGCCCTGGGGTACCGCCATCAAAAGAGCCTGCCGCGGCGCGGCACCGGCATCCGGCAGATCGCGATGATCTACGATCAGATCGCGACGAGCCCCGAGCCTATCGTGTCGATCGACGGGGCACGCGAGGAGGCCTGGAAGACCGGTCACGTCATCGCGGCGTTTCAGACCTATAACGACGCCGAGATGGAGCCGCGCACCATCGACATCGTGCTACGGAACCGCGCCGACGCCATTATCTTCGGCACCGTCATGACGCGTCAGGTCGAGGTCCCGCCCGCGCTCTACAACGTCGGCATCCCGGTGGTGCTGCTCAACTGTTTCTCCGCCGACCGCCGCTTTCCGGCGGTCGTGCCTGGCGAAGTCGCGGGCGGCCACACCGCCACCAAGACGCTCATTGCCGCCGGCCACCGGCGCATCGCCCACATTACCGGCGAGATGTGGATGGATGCGGCCCGCGACCGCTTGAAGGGGTACCGCGAGGCCCTCACAACCGCCGACATCCCTTACGACTCCGACCTTGTGATCGAGGGGAATTGGCTGCCCAGCGCGGGCTACGAGGCGACCCGTTCGCTGATGTCGCTTCCCCTTCCGCCGACGGCCATCTTCTGCGCCAACGACCGGATGGCGATCGGCTGCTACGAGGCGCTCAAGGAACTCGGGCTCCGCATTCCTGACGACGTGTCGGTGATCGGCTACGACGACGACGAGGTCGCTCGCCACCTCGCGCCCCTGCTCACCACGCTGGAGCTCCCCCACCGTAGCATGGGACGCTGGGCTGTTGAAAAGGCGCTGACGCTTCTCGAGCCCAAGCGCGACAAATACCATGTCGTGAAGTTCGAGTGCCCGCTGATCGAAAGGAAGTCGGTCGGTCCTCCCCGAACCACGCTTCGCGGGCCCGCCATCCAGCGGAGCCAGGCGCCGCTCCCGGAATAGCGACAAACCCGCCCGCTCGCCGGCAACGCCGGGCGGGCCGCGTTCCGCGACGAGGTGTGGGTGCGGGGGGAGATCCGCGACCTGTCCCGACCGCCGTCGGGCCACGTGTACTTCACGCTCACCGAGCCGGGCGACGCCAGCACCGGCACG
>CAYRNE010000299.1:0-4110 GCA_964425245.1 uncultured Devosia sp. | reverse complement strand
TGAGCTGCAACAACTACGAGGTCATCGACCTCGGCGTCATGGTGCCGTGGAAGACGATTCTCGAGACGGCGCGCGAGGAAAATGTCGATATCATCGGGCTCTCGGGACTCATCACGCCTTCGCTCGACGAGATGGCGCACGTCGCGGCGGAGATGGAGCGCGAAGGGTTCGACATTCCGCTGCTCATCGGCGGGGCGACGACCTCGCGCGTCCATACGGCAGTAAAGATCCACCCCAACTATTCGCGGGGGCCGACGGTGCATGTGAACGACGCGAGCCGGGCGGTCGGCGTCGTGTCCTCCCTGCTTTCGCCGGAACAGCGCGAGACCTACGTCGCGAATGTCCGTGAGGAGTATCGCAAGGTCGCCGAGCGGCACGCGCAGAGCGAGGCCGAGAAGCAGCGGATCAGCCTCGAGAAGGCGCGCGAGAACCGGTTCCGCCCCGACTGGACTTCCTATACGCCGCCCAGGCCGACCTTCCTCGGGACACGCGTGTTCGAGCACTACGATCTTGGCGAGCTCGCGCGGTACATCGACTGGACGCCGTTCTTTCAGGCCTGGGAGCTCAAGGGCAGGTATCCGGCCATCCTCGAGGACGAGGCGCAGGGAGAGGCGGCGCGCGCGCTCTGGGAAGACGCGCAGGCGATGTTGCGCGAGATCATCCAGAAAAATTGGTTCCGGCCGCGGGCGGTGATCGGCTTCTGGCCGGCGAACACAGTCGGCGACGACATCCGGCTGTTCACCAGCGAGGAGCGTACGGAGACGCTCGCGACATTCTATACGCTGCGCCAGCAGCTCACGAAGACCGGCAGCAAGCCGAACATGGCGCTCGCGGACTTCGTTGCTCCCGTTGAAAGCGGCAGGGCCGACTATATCGGCGGCTTCGTCGTAACTGCCGGGCTCGAAGAGAACGTGATCGCCGAGCGCTTCGAGCGCCGCAACGACGACTATTCCTCGATCCTCGTGAAGGCATTGGCCGACCGGTTTGCCGAGGCTTTGGCGGAGGCAATGCACGAGCGTGTGCGGAAGGAATTCTGGGGTTATGCGCCGGACGAGAATCTTACGCCCGACGAGCTGATCCAGGAGCCGTATGCGGGCATCCGCCCTGCCCCGGGGTATCCGGCGCAGCCGGACCACACCGAGAAGACAACGCTCTTCCACCTGCTGAACGCCAGGCAGCGGATCGGGGTCGAACTTACGGAAAGCTACGCAATGTGGCCGGGGTCCTCCGTTTCGGGTCTCTACTTAAGTCACCCGGAGAGCTTCTACTTCGGGGTCGCCAAAGTGGAGCGGGACCAGGTCGCGGACTACGCCAGACGCAAGGGCATGGAGCCGCGCGAAGTCGAGCGCTGGCTTGGCTCGATCCTCAACTACACGCCCGGGCGCGAACCCGAGCCAGTCACATGAGTACACCGTTCGACAGGACGTCGAGCAGCATAGGCGTCACCATCGTGACGTCCGATGCCGTTCCGGAACAGCCTCGCGACGTGGCGGTCATCAGGCTCGAGCCGACCCCACACGATCACGCGTCGGGGCAGGAATGCCTCGCCTGTGCCAGCGCCGGCGATATCCGCGCGAGGCTTTTCGACCTGCTGCAGGACGCGCGCTCGGGGCGCCGTTCTCCCTTCTCGCGCGTCATCATCGACGCAAGCCGCCTGCCCGACCCGCAGCCGATCGTCGAACGGCTCGACCCGCATGCGCCGGCTATCGGCCTGCGCGACCACACCGTGGCAAGAAGCTTCCACCTCTCCCGCGTAATCTAGCTAAGGCGGTATCCGCCACGGCCGGCGCTGATCCGGAATTGCCGGGCGTACTTCGAAACGCCGCGAGCCATCATCCCACCGCAGCCAGTGAACGCCGCCCGCGGCAAGATCGTCGGCATCGATGACGGCGCCCGCGGCGCAGGTCGAGGGAGCGCGGTGCCGCGAAATGACGAGATCGGCGGAGCCGCATTCCTCGTAGAACCCCGCCGGATCATCGACCAGCGCGATGCTGAACCCGCGAGGACTTTCGGCGACGCAGGCGATGCTGTCGCAGGCGATTGCGGCATCGTCGAACGCGCCGCCATACGTTTCGCGCCAAACGTCCACCGCAAAGCTTTGCGGCTTGCCATCGACGATCGCGAGACCGTCGTCGAGGCGCAAGGCCACAGCCTGCGTCGTATCGGCGATGAGCACGTCCGGCGGACCGTCGAGCCCGAAGAGGATAACGGCAGGGACCAAGACGACGGGACCGATCAGCCTGTGCCAGGTCGCGAGGAACGCAAACCAGGCGAGCGCAGCAAGGCCGAAGAGCAGAGCGACGGGGGTCAGCAGCGGGCTCGCATCGAATCCGGCACTCATGCCGGAGACGAGCGCGGCGAGGTCCAGCATCCGGTCGATGGACCAGCCCATGGCGAGCAAAAACGGCTGCTCAAGACCCACCGGCATCAGCAGCGCGGCGAGGACGGCCGACGGCATCATCACGAAGCCGACGAGCGGGAGCGAAGCGAGATTGCCGAGCACTCCGAGCGGCGAGGTCTGCTGGAAGTGATACATCGAGAAGAGCAGCGTCGCGGCTCCCGCGACGAGGCTCGTGACCGCAATCCCTCCGAAGTAGGCGAAGAACTGCTCGAGAAGACTCCGTTTGCGGCCCTCGCCTCCGCGCGCCAGTTCCCAGGCGCCGATCAGGGCGACGACCGCCGCAAAAGAAAGCTGGAAGCTCGGCCTGAACACGCTCGCCGGATCGCTCAGAAGGACGACGAGTGCAGCAATTGCCACGTTTCGCATGGTGAGGGCCCGCCGGCCCACGATTACGGCGCCGAAGACGAGGATGATCATCACGGTGGCCCGGAGGGCGGCGACGTTTCCGCCCGAGATCGAGAAATAGAGGAGCGCGGCAACGATGCCTCCGGCCGCGGCGAGCCGCTTGACCGAGACATGGCGTGCAACCGCCTCCGACAGGGCGAGCAGCATGCGGAGCGCCACGAACACGCCTCCCGCGACCAGGGTCAGATGAAGGCCTGAAATCGAGAGCACGTGCGCGAGGCCCGCCGCCGCCATCGTTTCGCGTGCGTCGTCGGCGACGGAAGACTGGTCGCCCGTGATGAGTGCCCGGGCGATCCCGGCCGAGGGCTGCGGAATTGCGGCGTCGATCCGCTGGCCGATGGCTCGCCGGATACCGTCGATGAAGCGGGCAGGCGTCGACGGGTCGCCGTGCTCTACGACGTCGATGGTTCCGGTTGCCGAAGCGTAGGCTCCGATCCCGTCGAAGTAGCTGTGGAACTGCGTATCGAATCCGCCCGGAACCACCGGCCCCGGCACGGGGTAGAAGCGGATCGGACCCCGAACCACGTCTCCGGGGGCTACATCGGCAGTCCCGCGCACAAAAAGCCGGGCGCGCCGGATCGGCAGGTCGCGTGCGCCGGCAAGCGGTGCAATGTGGGAGACGACCAGCCTTGCGCCGTCGGCGTCGTGCGAGAGGATGTCGTCGGCGCGCATCTCGTAGTGACCATAGGCAGGTCGGGCGAGCATCGTGGTGCCGAACAGGGCGCCGTGGAGGGAGAGCAGCGAGAAGCCGAGCCAGAAGGCCGTCGCGAGCGCGAGCGCGCGCAGCGCGGCCATCGAGCGCGCCGCGGGGACGGTCAGCAGCGCCAGGACCGCCGCCCCGGCCCCGAGCAGTGCCGGATCAGGCGACGTTTCGCCGCTGAGCGAGACGATTTGCCCGGCGATGACGGCAAAGGGCAGAAGGATGAAAACCCGCCGGCCGTCGAGGGCCGAGACCGCAGCCGCGGCGAGCGCTCCCGGTACCGGCCGGGTGTCCCGCCGAAGCGACGGGCGCAACGGGCGCGGCACACCGCTATCCGACGCGCGGGCGGCCCGGATGCCTGCCTCGACCGTGTCGGAGATGCCGCTCACCCGCCTTCCCCCGGCCTTGCGCTCCAAGGCGCCGATGCTTACACAACGGGCCCTCAGCCGCAGGTCCGCAATTTTATGTACAGCCAGGTCGTCACCCGCTTTGCCCCCTCGCCGACGGGCTACCTCCACATCGGCAGCGCGCGTACGGCGCTGTTCTGTTGGGCCTTCGCCCGCAAGCACGACGGCAAGTTCCTGCTTCGCATCGAGGACACGGA
>CAYRNE010000298.1:0-4118 GCA_964425245.1 uncultured Devosia sp. | reverse complement strand
CCCACGCGAGCTTTCGGGCGGCATGCAGCAGCGCGCGGCGCTCGTGCGGGCGCTGTCGTTCAAGCCTTCCGTGCTGCTGATGGACGAGCCCTTCGGCGCGCTCGATGCCTTTACCCGCGAGGAGATGAACCGCCTCGTCGAGGAAATCTGGCTCGATACCCATACGACGATCGTGCTCATCACCCACTCGATCGAAGAGGCGATCTTTCTCTCGGACCAGATCGTGGTGATGAGTCCGCGGCCCGGCCGCATCGCCAGCATCCACGAGGTGCCATTTCCGCGGCCGCGGTCGCTCGAGATCATGTCGACCAAGGAGGTCTTCGACCTCACCAACATCATCAAACTGGAGATCGTGGGCAGCCAGCAGAGCCGCTACGCCAACGCTGCCGCAACCGTTTCCCAGCCTCTTGCAGCGGGTGCGCCGTGAGCGACAGCGACAGCATCCCCGAATTCAAGCACGCGGGCCCGGCCGGCGAAGTCGGCATTGCCGGCGGCATGTCGGCGCTGGCGGCAGGGCCCGGCATCCGTTCGATGGGCGAGGTACTTGCCATTGCGCTCGTCGCCGTCGTGATCATCGGCGGCACCGAACTGCTGCTCTCGATCTTCCAGGTGCCGCAATACGTGCTGCCCAAGCCGAGCGAGATCGGTATGGCGCTCGTCACCGACTTCCACCTCATCGCGCCGCATCTCGGGCATACGCTGGTCGAGCTGCTCAGCGGCTTTGCCATCGGCGCTACGGCCGGCCTCGTCCTCGCGGCGGTGATCACGCAGTTCCCGTTCGTCGAGAAGATCATTACGCCCTACATCCTCCTCCTCGTAACGACGCCGATGCTGGCGCTCGTGCCGCTGCTCATCCTGCGGTTCGGCTTCGGCTACGAGCCGCGGATCATCGCGGTGGCGCTCGCGTCCGGGCCGATGGTGATGATCAATGCCGCGACGGGTTTCCGCCGCGTCGACAGCGGCAAGATCGCGCTGGCACGCTCCTATGGCGCGTCCACCCTGCAGATCTTCTGGAAGGTACGGGCGCCGATGGCGCTTCCGATGATCTTCGTCGGCCTTATGGTCGGCTCGATCTTCGGTCTGCTCACCGCCGTCGGGGCCGAAATGGTCGGCGGCGGTTTCGGGCTGGGCAACCGGCTCACGTCCTACTCATCGATGATCCAGATGCCGCAGTTCTTCGCGGTGGTGCTGATCCTCTCGATCCTGGGCATCCTCATCTACGTGCTCTTCTTCCTCCTCGGGAAGAAATTCGCGAGTTGGGAGGCTTGACGACCAGTCCTGCCGCCGCCGGCGGCGGGCAAGGGAGACGAAACGACCATCATGGAGGGAACAGCAAGATGGCCAAGTTCTTGACACCCGGTGGCATGAGCCGCCGTACATTCCTGCAGGTTTCGGCCGCAGGCGTCGTGACCGCCACGGCGCTCGGCGGCATCGGCAGGGCACAGGCAGAGCCCTACAGCAAGTTCACCTGGATTTCGCCGCGCGGCACGCTCGAGGTGCTCGACGATTTCGGGTTCTGGATGGGCAAGAAGCTCGGCTATTTCGACGACCTGGGCGTCGAGGTCGAGATGCAGCCGGGCCCGTCCGACGGCACCGCCACGGTGAAGTTCGTCGATGTCGGCCAGGCCGACATGGGCTTCCCATCGCCGGGCATCTTCTCGTTCGCGCTCGAGAACGGGATGAAGCTCAAGTCCGCCTTCCACTGGGGCGCGCTCGACACCTTCAGCCTCGCGTTCCGCAAGGGCGAGGGCACGCTCGACCTCAAGCAGCTTGAAGGCAAGACCATTCTTCTCGGCTCGGCCGCCTGGCAGTCGATCGTCGACCCGATGCTTGCCGTTCAGGGCGTCGACATCACCAAGGTAAATTATGTGGAGGCCGGCTGGCCGACCTGGGGCACCGCGCTGGCTGCGGGGCAGGGCGACGCGGCGCTTGCCTGGGAAGGACTTCGGGCGGAGTGGATTTCGACCGGCCTCGATTTCGAGTACTGGCTGGGCGTCCAGCATTCGCCGCTCGTCGCCAACACCTATGTGGTGCGGGCGGCGGACCTCGAAGACCCGGACCGGAAGGCTTTCCTCGAGAAATACCTCCGCGCCTGGTCGATGGGCCTCGAAGCTTCCTATCATAACCCGATGGCCGCCGTGCACGCGGTGTTCGAGCAGTTCCCGTCGGTTGCGCAGGCCAACGGGCCCGAGCAGGGCGCCATGTCGATGCTGCAGAACCTCAACGTGGTCCGCGGAGACATGTCGAAGCGCGAGGGCTGGGGTCATCACGACATGGCAGCCTGGCAGACCTTCTTCGACAAGGTCCATGAACTCGGCCAGGTCACGTCGCCGATCAAGGCCGAGGACGTCTGCACCAACGAACTCATCCCGGGTGCGAACGACTTCGACCACGAGCAGGTGAAGGCCGACGCGCTCGCCGTCGAGCTGCCGGCCGATCTGGCCGCGGTCGACATCGAAGCGGTGCGGGCACGGCTGTTCGATCAGGCCATTTCCTGATCTTTCAATCGCGCGGGCGGCCGCCACGGTCGCCCGCGCCTCCATGAACGAGACTGGACTACGGGGAGAGCGGCATGGCCGACAAAGTGCGCGTGTTGGTTGTTGGGCTTGGCAACATGGGGAAATCCCATGCGAGCGCTTATCATCGCAACCCGGGCTTCGAGATCGTGGGCCTCATGAGCCGGACGATAAAGTCGAAGCCGATTCCCGACGAGTTGAAGGGCTATCCTCTGTTTGAGGATTTCGACGAGGCCCTGGCGGCAACGAAGCCGGACGCGGTCTCCATCAATTCCTGGCCAAACACACATGCCGAATACGCGATCAAGGGGATGAATGCGGGTGCGCACGTCTTCATGGAAAAGCCGATCGCGACCAATGTCGAGGATGCCGAAAAGGTCGTGGCGATCGCCCGCGAAAAGAACCGCAAGCTCGTGCTGGGCTACATCCTGCGCGTGCATCCCTCGTGGATGAAGTTCATCGAGTTGGGCCAGACGCTCGGCAAGCCGCTCGTCATGCGGCTCAACCTCAACCAGCAGAGCGGTGGGCCCACCTATGCCTGGCACAAGAACCTCATCGACTCGCTGATCCCTATCGTCGATTGCGGCGTCCATTACGTCGACGTCATGTGCCAGCTGACCGGCGCGAAACCCATCCGCGTCCACGGTATCGGCGCGCATCTCTGGGAAGACGCCGCCAAGCCGAATTACGGGCATCTTCACGTCACCTTCGATGATGGCTCGGTGGGCTGGTACGAAGCCGGCTGGGGCCCGATGATGAGCGAGGTCGCCTATTTCGTGAAAGACGTGGTGGGGCCGAAGGGTGCCGTTTCAATCGTGCCCAACCCGAAGGACCACAAGGAAGGCGTGTCCGATTCCGCGGATATCGACAAGCACACCAAGACCGACGCGATCCAGGTCCATCATGCCAAGGTCGACCCGACCGACAAGAGCTTCGTCAAGCAGGACGAGATCCTGACCATGACGGACGAGCCCGACCATCAGGAGCTTTGCGATCGCGAACAGGCCTTCTTCCTCAAGGCGATCAACGAGGATCTCGACCTGTCCGATTCCATGGATGCTGCGGTGAACAGCCTCAGGATCGTGCTCGCGGCCGAGCAAAGCATCAACGAGCGGCGCGTGGTCGAGCTCGCCTGACACCATCGCCTGATTGCGGCGGGCGGGCCTCCGCCCGCGCGGAAGGGCCCGTGCACCGGGAGGCAACAACTCCATGTCCGGAGAAAGACCGGCTTACGATCTCGTCCTCAAGGGCGGTCGCGTCATCGATGAGCGAAACGGCATCGATGGGGTGATGGACGTGGCCATCAAAGGCAGTCGGATAGCCGCTGTCGCGCCGGCCATCGAGTCAGCCGGCGCGCGGGTCCGCGACGTCCGCGGGGCTGTCGTCGCGCCCGGGCTCATCGACATTCACACCCATGTCTATCACAAGGCGACGTCCCTCGGCGTCGACCCCGGCTTTATCGCCCGACGCTCCGCCTGCACGACGCTGGTCGATGCGGGAAGCGCCGGAGCGGGCAATTACGACGGGCTGCGCGACTATGTTATCGCGGGCTCGCCCTACCGGATCTATGCCTTCCTCAACATCTCCTTTCCCGGCATCTTC
>CAYRNE010000297.1:0-4125 GCA_964425245.1 uncultured Devosia sp. | reverse complement strand
ATTGGCACCTCCTCACGCATCCGGAGCGGCATGTGCGGCACGTAGTGCTCGAGCGCCGCGATCTCCGTCTCCGCGATAACGCGTGTCATTTCCCGATCAGCCCAGGGAAGTCGCGCCTCGTGCGTCCAACTGGCGAGCGCCTGGCGGGACCGTTTGAGGCGGTCTCGCCACTCCGCGTCCGTCATCGGCAGTGGAACGTCGGGGGCGGCCATGTGACGGATTTTACCGCAAGATGAGCGAAAATCGATCGTACGCCGCTTCCGATCAGGGCTATGATGAGCCTTCGTGGGGACCTGAGATGCTGAAGGCCGAAACGGCCTGGGTTGGATGATCATCGGCTGGCTGGTAATCGCCGCCGCAATGATTGGGGTGGTATGGGTCGTTGCGATGCTGAGCGGCGACCCGATCGTCACCTTTGGTGTATCTCCCACGTAGTCCTCGGGAATCGCGTTCCCGTGGGGATGAGCAGAAATCGAAATCCGTCGACTGGACTATCCGGCCTTTCTGCGTGATTGCTTCTTATACTGAACCGGCCCCACCCCACACCTGCGGATTTGATCACCCGGATCCGACCTGTGCCTGCCGGCGGGTACCAGCAGGTGGCGGACTACTCCACGGTTTCGGCGATCTGGAGAAGCTCGAGCGGCGGAAACAGATCGAGCGAACGGGCGGTGTTCATGTTGATGACAAAGGCGAACTGTTCCATGCGCAACACGGGCAGATCGCCTGCGGCGATCCCCTCGGTGAGAATGGTAGCCGCCTGCCGCGCGGCCAGCCGGCCGATTGCGTCATAGCGCGCCGCGACTGAGAAGAGTGCCTGCTCTTCCGTTACCAGACGCTCGTAGGGGCTGAGAACCGGAATGCCAATCTCGAGGGCCGCGCGCGTCAGGAGGCCGCCGTTGCGCTCGAGGAAAGAGCTCGATCCTACATAGAGGAAGTCGGCTCCTTCGTCCCGCAGCTGCGCGAGCTTTTCGGGGATGGTGTCTGCCACCGGCGCGCCATCGCTCCCGACGTCGAGCTCGACGGCGATGAGATCAAGCCCCAGTTGGTGCGTGAGGTCTCGCACCTCCTCGACCTTGGTCGTCGAGTTGTTCTCCGCAGAGCTGTAGAGCATGCCGATTTGCTCGAGGTCGGGAACGAAGGCGCGCATCGCCGCGATGTTGGTTTCTTCCGGCACCCGATTGTGAGTGCCGGTGACGTTGGCGCGGCCGGTTCTCTCGAAGCTCTCGATAATTCCCGAGCCCACGGCATCGGCAACGATCATGTAGACGACCGGAATATCGTCGAGCAGGGCCGGGTCGCCGGCCTCGGCGAGCGTGCCTACCATTCCGAGGGTCACCGTGGTGCCCCAGGCGAGCACGAGATCGACATCGAGCGCGCGCGCCTCCTCGACAAAGCCCTTCAAGCGGCCGCTGTCTTGATCGGCATTGCGCTCGATGAACCGGGCTTCGATGCCGCTCGCGCGTATGCCGTCCTTGAAGCCTTGGCACGCCGCTTCACAGCCGCGCCAAAGGGCCAGGTAAATAGATTTGGGAGCGCCCAGCGCCACACCCGGAACGGCAAGGCCGACCAGCATGACTGCGAGGCACGCAGTCCGAACGACGCACACGCGAATCCCCCCTGCTGCTCAGGTCCACGACCGCCTCCAAAGTCCGTGAGCCGCAAGGAACACCAATGCGCCGGCGAGAACGAACCACCCGGAGAGCAGGGCCAGGGCCCGATAATCCAGTGTGACCGCGAGCATGGCAGTCGCGATCAGGCCCACGATACTGCCAGCCCTCTCGAATGTCCGCAAGGCGCTGAGATTTGCTGCAGCTGCAGGGCTGTCCGGCCCGCCCTCGGTGCTTTCGACAGCCACCGAAACGACCGTGGCGCGGATCATCCCGTGCCCAATCCCCGCAACCGCGATCGCGGCAATGATCGTCCAGAACCCGTACCACTGCGAGAGGAGGAGGAGGCCTGCGCCCGAAATCAGCCCGCCCAGTCCGGCGATTGCCGCCCCGAGCGACCAGGTTTCGACAACCCGGGCCGTCCAGGGAGCGACGAAGATGGTGAGCAGGTAATAGCCCATCAAGGCGCGGCCGATGTCGGCGGGCCGCGCCCCCAGCTCGTCGAGCGCGAGCGGCACGGTGTAAGAGAGGAACGCCGCCATCAGCACGTGCATGGGAATGGCGATGCCGAAAAGCAGCGCCAGGAAGCGGGTGTTCCGAAAGACGGAAACCTTCGGAACCCCGTGCCGGATTGTGGGGGCCGGTCGCGGAGCGGCACCGCCGACCATCATCCGTGTCGCGACGATGGCGGCCGCAGCGACCAGCATGGCGCCGAAGATGAAGGTCGGCCCAGTACCGATGCGGTCGGCGAGGATGCCGCCGACCGCAGTTCCGCAGAACGTCCCGCCGATGACGGTTGCGACAAAACCGGACATGGCGCCGGCGCGTCCGCGGCTCCCGGCGGCACGGAGCGCGTAGTCCTGGCAGGCAATTGTCGCCAGTGCGTAGCCCATCCCGGCGATCGCTCGCCAGGCGATGAATTCGAGGGGGGGGGTGGCGAAGCTGAGCCCGATATGGCTCACGGCGACAGGCGCCAGGGCCGCGAGGAAAATGGTCGTCGGAGCAAATCTCGATGCCAGTCTCCCGGCAAGCGAGGAGAGCGCCATCAGCGCCAGAAGATAGGCGACGATCGGCAGGCTGACGACGAGGTCCGGCAGCGGCCAGCCGCCGTCCAGTGCGGCATTGCGTACCAGCAGCGGCAGGAATGGCTTGCTCAATTCCTCGCCGGTCGCGAAGAGGAAGAGTGGCATCCGGACGTCGCCGGGATCGGCGATGCGCAGGGTCGCGGGCTCGCGAGCGTTGATCCCGAAGCGCGCCTTGAAAGCGGCCAGGCGATCCCGGAGGGCAGCATCGGAGGCAGTCGCCAGCCGGCCGACGCGCTCGTGCAAATCGGCGGCATGGTCCGACAGCCGGTTTGACAGGCGCCCCAAGGCGTCGGCGGCCGATGCCGTGAAGCGATGCCCGAACCTGCCTGCGGCCTGTTCGGCGGCAAGCCAGCGAACGTGCCGGAACCGTCCCACTACCTGCAGCAGCACCGCCGAGCGTACAATCTCGAATGTGAACAGCAGGATGACGAGGACGAGGACTGCGATGTCGAGAAAGACGTCGGTGAACTGCTCGCGCAGGAACTCGCGATCGACCTCGACCAGGATTTCGCCGGCGACCGCATTGCCCGCAAGAATCGCGGTGCGGAAGTCCGGCGCGGCGTCCTTTTCCCCGCTCACGTCGACGTAGACCCCGTCGGGCCCGCGCGCCCGGCCGACGACCAAATTGCCATCGGTCTGCCGGATCTGCACACTTCGAACTTCTGGGAAGGAGTCGAGTACCCTCTCGAGGTAGTTGGTGGCTCCGGCGATACGCGGGAGCGGCACGCCGGCATCCAGCGCCAGTTCCACGTTTTCGCGGACATAGGCGCCGATCAGCTGCGAGCGGGTGCCCAGTTCCGGCTCCAGCGCGGCGTTGTAGAGCACCAGCGAGATGCTCCCGAGCGCATAGATGGCGAGGGTCATGATGAGTGCTGCGACCGGCAGCAGCCGCGCGCCGGCGATGCGACCGTCTGCCCGTGTCGGCGGGCCGCTCACTGCGGCACCTTTGCCGAATCCGCCGCTACCTCCAGTTCAGCGAGTTCGAGCCCGGTGCGGCGGTACCGATCCTCTGCTGTACGGGCGTCGTGACTGAGAGCCGTGGCGTCCTCCGCGTCCACCAGGGGCTCTCCGCGGGCGTCGCCGCCGGCTCCGGCGCGCCATTCGCCGCGCTCGATGGCGCGGAGGGCGGCATCCATGGTGCGCGCCGAACGATCGAGCCTGCCGAGCACGAATGCGAGGATCGGAAAACTGACTGCCGCTGCGGCAATGGCGATGGCGATGGCCGCCACGGTGAGGCGCGCGAACATGGCGAGGGTGGCGGTCGTGATTCCGGTTCTTGGATAAACGACAACCACGCCGCCGAGGGACTGGGTGCCCAGGGTATTGAAGACCACCACACTGCTCAGCAGCCGGTCGCCTGCTTCGGCTGCCCAGGTGGAGCCCTCGGACTCCCGGTATGCTTGCAACGCGGCTGCATCTAGCGTCTTGGG
>CAYRNE010000296.1:0-4152 GCA_964425245.1 uncultured Devosia sp. | reverse complement strand
GCGGCGGCGCCTTTGCCGGGCTGGAGAAGATCATCGCCGCGCGCTCCGAGGGTTCGGGCATCGGTTTCGCGGCCGTCGTCAAGGACCCGCGCGACCGTCGCGTGGGCGACGTCCTCAAGGAAGTCGCGCCGGAAGACCTCGTCAAGTTCGGGCTCATCCCCGAGTTCATCGGCCGCCTGCCGGTCATCGCGACGCTCGAGGACCTCGACGAGGATGCGCTGATCCAGATCCTCACCGAGCCCAAGAACGCGCTTGTGCGCCAGTACCAGCGGCTGTTCGCGATGGAGGAGGTCGAGCTCACCTTCCACGAGGACGCCCTGCGCGCCATCGCCAAGCATGCCATCGAGCGCAAGACCGGCGCCCGCGGCCTGCGTTCGATCATGGAAGGCATCCTGCTCGATACGATGTACGACCTGCCCTCCCTCGACGGCGTGGAAGAGGTCGTGATCAGCGAGGAAGTGGTGAACGGCAAGGACGCCCGGCCGCTTTACATCTATGCCGAGCGCAAGAAGGAAGAGCCGCAGGCCAGCGCCTGATCTTTCGCGCCGACGGAAACAGCAACGCCGGGCCACGTGCCCGGCGTCTTCGTTTTCCGGGGCCAGTACTGCCGTTCGGGGGGCTCTTTCGCTGCGGCAAGCCCTTCCGAACGGCGTCGCATCGTTCGGCCTAACCCGACCGGAACAGCGGGGCCCGCACCGCCGGGTTGCGGCGGAAGATATGGCGGCCGAAAAGGCTCGCCGCGAGGTCGACGAGCATTGTTGCGCTCTTTCCGCCGTGGTCGAGGAACGGGTTGAGCTCGACGATATCCAGCGAGCCGACGACGCCGGAATCGTGCAGCAGCTCCATCACGAGGTGAGCTTCACGATAGGTGAGGCCGCCCGGGACGCGGGTGCCGACCGCGGGCGCGATGGAGGGGTCCATCGCGTCGACGTCGAGGCTCAGGTGAAGGTGGCCCTCGGCCTCCGTCACACGCTCGATCAGGTGGCGGATGGGCAGGGTCGCCCCCTGCTCGTCGATGGTGCGCATGTCGATGACATCGACACCCCTCTCCATCAGCAGCGCCCGTTCGCCCGGATCGATGGAACGGGTACCGAACAGGGTAACATTGGCCGGGTTGACTTCGCCGCGCCAGGCGCCGCCGAAGTCGTCCTCGCCGCAGAGCAGGGCAAGGGCCATGCCGTGGAGGTTGCCGCTCGGGGAGATGGCCGGGGTGTTGAAGTCGCCGTGCGCATCGAACCAGAGCACGAACAACTCGCGCTGCTGCTCGGCGCACCAGCGCGCCACACCCGAGACGCTTCCGATAGAGATCGAGTGGTCGCCGCCCAGAAAAACCGGGAGCCCTTCGGATCTCATGGATTCATAGCCGCGCCGGCTGGCATTTTCGGCGACGGCGAGGATTTCCGCACGCCGGCGCTCGGGCCGCGGGCCGCTCTCGTCGGGACGAAAGTCCCCGGTATCGCTGACAGCGTGGCCAAGTGCCTCGAGGGATTCGACGAGCCCTGCGATCCGCAGCGCCTCCGGTCCCATCGTTGCGCCGCGCGCCGAGGCCCCGGCGTCGGTTGCCAGCCCGATGAGATCGATGCGTCGCTGTCCGCCGGTTTCGCTCATGCCCGTTCCCGGGTGCAGCCTATCATCATCCGGTTCGGCGTCCATCGAACGGTGGATGCAATTCCGTACCACCGGCTTACTTGTCGCCCCGTCGCCGGCGGGGGTACCTTGCCACCGCTGGACAGAAACCACCGAAACGGAGACCCCATCATGGGCGGCAAGTTCGACAGCATCCTCGGAACAGTGGGCAATACGCCTGCCGTGCGCATCAACCGTCTCGCGCCGGACGGCGTCGACCTCTACGTCAAGATCGAGGCGTTCAACCCCCTCGGCTCGGTCAAGGACCGGCTGGCTCTCGGCGTGATCGAGGCGGCAGAGCGGGACGGATCGCTGAAGCCCGGCCAGACGGTGGTCGAGGCGACCTCGGGCAATACCGGAATCGGACTGGCCATGGTCTGCGCCGCCAAGGGCTATCCGCTGGTCGTGACGATGGCGGAGAGCTTTTCGGTCGAACGGCGGAAGCTCATGCGCTTTCTCGGCGCCAAGGTCGTGCTCACGCCGGCCTCCGAGCGCGCCAACGGCATGGTCCGCAAGGCGGAGGAACTGGCGGCCGCGAACGGCTGGTTCCTCACCCGGCAGTTCGTCAACCAGGCCAACCCGGATTTTCACGCGAAGACCACGGCCCAGGAAATTCTGCGCGATTTCGACAAGCTCGACTATTTCGTGACGGGTTTCGGCACGGGCGGGACGCTGCAGGGCGTCGCCCGGGTACTGCGCAAGGAACGGCCGAGTACCAGGGTCATCGCCTGCGAGCCCGAGGGGGCGCCGATGCTCTCGAGTGGGGAGCCGCAGGAGCGGCGGGAGAACGGCGAGGCGGCGGGGAGCCACCCGGCCTGGAAGCCGCATCCGTTCCAGGGCTGGAGCCCGGACTTCATCCCGAAGATATTGGGCGATGCCGTGGACATGAAGCTGATCGACGAGGTGCTGACGATCGCCGGGCCCGACGCCATGAAGAACAGCATGGACCTTGCCCAGAAGGAGGGGATTTTCGTCGGCATCACGGCCGGCGGAACCTTCGCGGGCGCGCTCAAGGTCGCCGCCGAGGCGCCAAAGGGCTCGACCATCCTCTGCATGTTGCCGGATACCGGCGAGCGCTATCTTTCGACCCCGCTTTTCGCCGACGTTCCGGCGGACATGACGGAAGAGGAGCAGGCGATCTCGATGTCGACCCCGAGCGCGCAATTGCCGCCCAAGGCCGCCGCCTAGGACCAGTGTGGGGGCGGTGGGCCACCCGTCGCCCCTCGGCCGGGCCTCAAATCGCCACCGGGTGCCGCCTCGCAACCGCGCAGGCCTGCCATGCCCTGCTTTTGCCCACGCTTTGAGCTAGGTTGACTTGTCGTTTGACAGTGCGACCCTATTTAATGCGCAGAATCAGGTGCGCCGCCCGCCCCGGGGGTTCGCTGGACAGCTGCGAAGGCGCCAAGCAACTCCTCCCACATGGCGGCGTCTCAGGAAGGACCAAGTATGTCGGACGTTACGAGCACCGCGGAATTCGACCGCAACCGGGTTTATCCGGTCCTGCCGCTCCGTGATATCGTTGTCTTCCCGGGCATGATCGTGCCGCTCTTCGTGGGCCGCGAGAAATCGGTGAAGGCCCTCGAAGAGGTGATGCGCGACGACAAGCACATTCTCGTCGTGACCCAGAAGAATGCCCAGGACGACGATCCGAAGCCGGACCAGATCTACGAGACCGGAACGATCGCTTCGGTGCTGCAGCTTCTGAAGCTTCCCGACGGCACCGTGAAAGTGCTCGTCGAAGGCCTCAACCGCGCGACCATCGACAGGTATTTGCAGACCGAGGAGTATTTCGAGGCCGAAGCCTCGATCATCGAGGAACCGGAGACCGATCCGGTGGAGGTCGAGGCGCTGGCCCGTTCGGCGCAGACCGAGTTCGAAAACTACGTCAAGCTCAACAAGAAGATCTCGGCCGAGGTGGTCACCGCCGTCAGCCAGATCGAGGACTATTCGCGTCTCGCCGACACCGTCGCCAGCCATCTGGTGATCAAGATCGGCGACAAGGAAGACCTGCTGGCGACGGCCTCGGTGTCGGAGCGGCTGCAGAAGATTCTCGGCCTCATGGAGGGCGAGATCGGCGTGTTGCAGGTCGAGAAGCGCATCCGCTCCCGCGTCAAGCGGCAGATGGAGAAGACGCAGCGCGAGTACTACCTCAACGAGCAGATGAAGGCGATTCAGCGTGAGCTGGGCGACGGCGAGGAGGGCGCCAACGAAGTCGGCGAGCTCGAAGAGCGGATCAAGAAGACGAGGCTTTCCAAGGAAGCGCGCGCCAAGGCCGAGGGCGAGCTCAAGAAGCTCAAGCAGATGAGCCCGATGTCGGCGGAAGCGACTGTGGTCCGCAACTACCTCGATTGGCTGCTGTCGCTGCCCTGGGGCAAGAAGTCCAAGGTCAAGCGCGACCTCAAATATGCCGAGCAGGTGCTCGACGCCGATCATTACGGCCTCGAGAAGGTCAAGGAACGGATCCTCGAATACCTCGCGGTGCAGTCGCGCACCGGCAAGCTCAAGGGCCCCATCCTCTGCCTCGTC
>CAYRNE010000295.1:0-4156 GCA_964425245.1 uncultured Devosia sp. | reverse complement strand
GGGTAATCCCATGGCGATGATAACCCTCTCCGATCCGAGCGGCAGCTACGAGGTTATCGCGTTTTCCGAGCAGATCGCCCAGTTCTCCGATGTCCTCGCCGTCGGAAAATCGGTGATCGTCAATGTCGAGGCCGACGACCGGCCCGATGGTATCGGCCTCCGCCTCATTGGCGCCGAGGATATCGACAAGGCTGCCGGGAAACTCGGCAAGCGGCTGGAGATCGAGGCCAACTCGGCCAATTGCCTCACCGCCATCAAGGCGCAACTGAAGGCGGGCGATGGCCAGGTCATCATGGTGGTCGGCCGCGAGCGCATCTACGAGGTCGAGCTGCCCGGCCGCTTCACAGTCTCCCCCGAGATCGCCGGAGGCATCCGGACGCTGGACGGCGTGGTCGAGGTGAGGCTGAGTTGACGATGCTCAACCGATCGTCGCAACGCGAGCCCGGATAGGCCGGCAGATCGGGACGACGTGCGGCCCGGCCCGCTTGCCATCCCTCAACAAACCCCCTATATGCCCGGCGCGACCCGAGTTGGGCGTAATTCACACGCGAAGCGCGGCCCGCCGACCTCAGGCGGTCCATCCGGTGGCGGGAAACCGCCAACATCCTTCGCGGAGGCAAAACCGGTAAAGGAGAGCCATTTCATGGCATTGCCCGAATTTTCCATGCGCCAGCTGCTCGAAGCGGGCGTCCACTTCGGCCACCAGAAGCATCGCTGGAACCCGAAGATGGAGCGCTACATCTTCGGCATCCGCAACGACATTCACATCATCGATCTGAGCCAGACCGTCCCGACGCTGCATCGGGCGCTTGAACTCGTCTCGGATACCGTCGCCGAGGGCGGGCGCGTGCTGCTCGTCGGCACCAAGCGTCAGGCCGCGCCCGTCGTCGCCCAGGCGGCCAAGGAATGCGCGCAGTATTATGTCAATTCGCGCTGGCTCGGCGGCACGCTGACCAACTGGCAGACGATCTCCAACTCGATCAATCGGCTGCGCGAGCTCGAGGCACAGCTGGCCGAGGGCGCCGAGGGCCTGACCAAGAAGGAGCGCCTGCTGCTCGATCGCGAGAAGCTGCGGCTGGAAACCGATCTTGGCGGCATCAAGGACATGGGGAATCTGCCGAATCTCCTGTTCGTCATCGACACGAACAAGGAGGCGAACGCCATCAAGGAAGCCCGCCGCCTCGGCATCCCGGTCATCGCCATCGTCGACACGAACTCCGACCCCGACCTCGTCGATTACCCGATTCCGGGCAACGACGACGCGTCGCGGGCGCTGGAGCTCTACTGCCAGCTCGTCTCGCGTGCCGCGATCGACGGCATCGCCCGCTCGTCGGCGGGCCGCGGTGCCGATCTCGGCGCCAGCCAGGAGGCTCCCGAGGAGCCGGCCCTTCCGCCCGAGACGGCAGCCCCGGCCGAAGGCCAGGGCGCAGAGGCCTGAGCCGGCGGCCCGAAGCCGCCAATCCTTCAGTCGAGAGCAGCCGAACCGGCTGCAACACGAGGTGAACCTATGGAAATCACGGCTCAGATGGTCAAGGCGCTGCGCGAGGCGACCGGCGTCGGCATGATGGACTGCAAGAAGGCGCTCGCCGAGACCAATGGCGACATGGATGCCGCCATCGACTGGCTGCGGACGCGCGGCCTCGCCAAGGCCGCGAAGAAGGCCGGCCGGGTCGCGGCCGAGGGCCTCGTCGGCATCGCCGTCGAAGGCACCAAGGGCGCCATCGTCGAGGTCAATTCCGAGACCGACTTCGTCGCCCGGAACGAGCAGTTCCAGTCGATCGTCGGCAACGTGGCCAAGCTCGCGATCGAGGCGGGCGGGGACGTCCACGTGCTGAGCGAGATGCCCTATCCCGGCTCCGGGCGCTCGGTTTCTGGCGAGCTGACCGACGCGATCGCCAAGATCGGCGAGAACATGACCCTGCGCCGCTCGGAGATGATCGAGGTGAGCGACGGCGTCATCGGTAACTATGTCCACAACACCGTGAAGCCCGGCCTCGGCCGGCTCGGCGTGATCATCGGCCTCGAGTCGGCCGGCGACAAGGAGAAGCTGGCCGCGCTCGGCAAGCAGCTCGCCATGCACATCGCCAATACCAAGCCGCTCTCGGTGACGCCCGAGGAAATCCCGCAGGACGTGGTCGAGCGCGAGCGCGCGATCTTCGCCGAACAGGCGAAAGAGAGCGGCAAACCGGCCGAGATCATCGAGAAGATGGTCGAGGGCCGCGTGCGGAAGTTCTATGAGGAGGTCACGCTCCTCTCGCAGGTATTCGTCATCGACGGCGAGACCAGGATTGCGGACGTGGTCAAGCGAGCCGAGGCCGATGTCGGCGCGCCGATCAAGGTCACGCGTTTCGTTGTCTATGCCCTAGGCGAAGGCGTTGCCAGGGACGAGACGGACTTCGCCGCCGAGGTCGCGGCAACCGCCGGCGTCGCCAAGCAGCCGACCGAGCCCGCGCCTGCCCGCTGACTTCATTCGGGCGAGTGGTGTTCACACCGTCCGAAAATGACTAACCTCGCGCGGGCGCCGCAGGATTCGGCCCCGCACCACCTCTCGAGGTCAGCGTGAATGGCGAAGCCTGCATACAAGCGCATCCTGCTGAAGGTCTCCGGCGAAGTTCTTGCCGGGGACCAGTCCTTTGGCATCGAGCCCGACTTCCTGCACGCCATGGCCGACCAGATTGCCGCCGCCGCCAGGACCGGCGTGCAGATCGCGATTGTCATCGGAGCAGGCAATATCTTCCGCGGCATGGCGGTCGCCGCCAAGGGCGCCGACCGGGTAACCGGCGACGTCATGGGCATGCTTGGGACCGTCATCAATTCGCTGGCCCTGGGTGACGCCATCGAGCAGAAGGGCATCCCGGTGAAGGTCTATACAAGTGTGCCCATGCCGACCGTCGCGGATACCTTCACCGCCCGCGACGCGACTGCAGCGCTCAACGACGGCTTCGTCGTCGTCTGCGCGGGCGGCACCGGCAATCCGTTCTTCACCACCGATACCGCGGCGGCGCTCAAGGCCATCGAACTCCGCTGCGACGTCCTTCTGAAGGGCACCAAGGTCGACGGCGTTTATTCCGAGGACCCCAAGAAGAACCCCCGGGCGAAACGCTACGACACGATCAGCTACGACGAGGTCCTCGCCCGGGACCTGCGCGTCATGGACACGGCGGCCTTCGCGCTTGCCCGCGACAACGGCCTGCCCATAATCGTTTACGCGCTCGATGACGAAGCAGGTCTGATGGGGGTTCTCGCGGGCAGGACGAAGAGTACACGCGTCGGCTAGGACGCAAGTCAGACTGAGGAGGTATCCATGCCCGAGGCATTCTCGCTCGATGAACTCAAGAGCCGGATGCACAAATCCGTGCTGGCGCTGAAGGACGAGCTGGCGGGGCTGCGCACCGGGCGGGCCAACCCGAGCCTGCTCGAGCCGATCCAGGTGGAAGCCTATGGCTCGAAGATGCCGCTCAACCAGCTTGCGACCGTAACCGTGCCCGAGCCGCGTCTGCTCAGCGTCCAGGTCTGGGACCGCGCGCTCGCCATCGCCGTCGAAAAGGCCATACGCAACAGCGGGCTCGGTCTCAATCCGGCGGCGGAAGGGCAGGTCATCCGCGTACCGCTCCCCGAGCTCAACGAGGAGCGCCGCCGCGAATTGACCAAGGTTGCCCACAATTATGCCGAACAAGCGCGGGTTGCCGTACGCCATATCCGGCGCGACGGAATGGATCTTCTCAAGAAGCTCGAAAAAGACGGGGACATCGGCCAGGACGAGAGCCGCAAGCACAGCGAGCAGGTTCAGCACGCCACCGACGCGGCGATTGCCGAAATCGATGGCATTCTCGCCGTCAAGGAACAGGAAATCATGCAGGTCTAGAATGGCCTGCTTTCGACGCCCGGGAGGGCACGCATGGCCAGTGATCCGGCAACGGTCTACCAGCTCCGGCAGGCGCCGGGCCTGCGCATTCCGGCTCACATCGGGGTGATCATGGACGGCAACGGCCGATGGGCGCAGGCCCGGGGCCGGCCGCGCACAGAAGGCCATGTCGAGGGCGTAAAGGCGCTTCGGCGGCTGGTCGAGCTCTGCATCCGTTATGGCGTCGAGTATCTCACCGTCTTCAGTTTCTCGTCGGAGAACTGGAATCGTCCGCGCGACGAAATCAGCTTT
>CAYRNE010000294.1:0-4176 GCA_964425245.1 uncultured Devosia sp. | reverse complement strand
CTTGCCGGAAATGCCCGAGCGCATGCGATGAAGGCACAGCGCGCAAGGGGAATTTGGCCGCAGGTCACCGTCGAGGCGTGGTAGCGTCCCCGCGACCGAACGAGGAGGAGCCGATGCAGTATACTCGCCTGGGCCGGACCGGCCTCGAAATCTCTCGCATCTGCCTTGGCTGCATGAGCTTCGGCGATCCCGGGTCGGGGGCCCACGACTGGACGCTCGGTGAAGAGGAAAGCCGGCCGATCATGCGCGCGGCCTGGGAAGCCGGAATCAACTTCTTCGATACGGCCAACGTCTATTCGGCTGGAACGAGCGAGGAGATCGTCGGCAAGATCCTCAAGGAACTCGCGCCGCGCGACCAGATCGTACTCGCGACCAAGGTGCACGGCGAGGTGCGCAAGGGGCCGAACGGGCAGGGCCAGTCGCGCAAGGCGATCATGTGGCAGATCGACGAGTCGCTCAGGCGCCTCGGCACGGACTATGTCGACCTCTACCAGATCCATCGGTTCGATCCGAACACGCCGGTCGAGGAAACGCTGGAAGCGCTGCACGACGTCGTGAAGGCCGGCAAGGCCCGCTATATCGGCGCCTCATCGATGTACGCTTGGCAATTCGCCAAGATGCTGTACACCGCGGACCTCAACAACTGGACGCGTTTCGTTTCGATGCAGAACCACCTGAACCTCATGCATCGCGAAGAGGAGCGGGAAATGCTGCCGCTCTGCATCGACCAGGGGATCGGCGTCATCCCGTGGTCGCCCATCGCGCGCGGCAAGCTGGCGCGCCCCTGGGGCGAGGTCACGAGCCGCACCGCGGGCGACGCGTTCGGGAAGACGCTCTATACCGCGACGGATGGAGCCAATCAGGCGATCAACGAGGCCGTCGCCGGGGTCGCCGCGGCGCGCGGCGCGAAGATGGCGCAGGTGGCGCTGGCCTGGGTGCTGCAGAAGCAGCCGGTTGCCGCGCCGATCGTGGGTGCGACCAAGCTCGGCCATGTCGAGGACGCAGTCGGTGCTCTGGACATCGCGCTGACGGCCGAGGAGATCGCGCGACTCGAGGCGCCGTACCGTGCTACCGCCGTTGCGGGCTTCAGCTGATGCGGAACGGGTACGGGGCGACGCGCTAAGTGCAGGCAGCCGCAACGGAGCAGCAGGGGCCGGCGCCGGGAGTGACGGGCGATTCGGCACGGCCCGCCGGCAAGCGCCTGCCGCTCCGGCTGCTGCAGGGCGTTACGCTCTACTGGATCGCGCTCAAGCTCGCGGCCCTCTTCTTCGGCGAACCGCACGCCGACGAGGCCTATTACTGGCTGTGGGGCCAGCATCTCTCGCTCTCCTATCTCGATCACGCGCCGCTTCATGCCTGGCTGCAGGGAGCCGTCTCGCTGGTCCTCGGCTGGAGCATTTTCGCGCTGCGCTTCCTGTCGATCGTCAGCGCCGCCGTGGTCCTCCTGATCCTCTACCTCTGGGCGAAGCGGCTCGCACGCGACGACTGGCGGCACCATTTCTGGCTTTCGGCGGCTCTCTTTTATTCGACGCCGCTCATGCTGCTCTATACGACCGTCGCGATCCACGACCGCGTGCTGGTCGCCTGCGTCGTGGTATCGCTCCACTTCTTCGCGTGGTTCTTCACCGACTGGGCGGAGGGCAAACGCGACCGCTTCGCCGCGCTCTACCTCGGCGCGCTGTTTCTCGGCCTTGCGACCCTCACCAAGTACAGCGGCGCGCTGCTTGGCGTCGGCGTCGGTCTTGCCATCCTCGCACGGCACGACCTGCGCTCGCTGCTCCGCTCTCCGCACCTCTATCTCGCCGCGGCTCTGAGCGTCGCGATGCAGGCGCCGGTGCTCTACTGGAACCTGACCGAAGGCTTCGCGTCGATCGGCTTCCACCTCGGCGGCCGCGTCTCGCCGCTCGACGTCGCCGCGTTCAATCCGGCGGGCGCCGTGCAGATGCTGCTCGAGTCGCTGATCGTCCTCTCCCCCGTGGCGGTGTTGGGCATGGCGATCTTCGTCTTTGCGCCGGCGCGTCCGGGTTTCGGCGGCATGCTGCACAGCACGGCGCGCTGGGTATTCTTGGTTTCCAGCGCCGCGTTCTTTCTCCTGTCGTTCACAAGGAATGTCCTTTTCTACTGGAACATCGTCGCCTACACGGCCTTCTTCGTGATCGCCGCGGGGTTCATTCGCTTGCGGCTGCTGCAATTGCTGCAGTTTGCCTATGGCGCGGTGATCGGCACGGCTCTGTTGGTCCACTTCTCGATCTACCCGGTGCTTCCCCTCATCGGAATCAGCCAGCCGCAAAGCGAAGGCCTCTTCGGCTGGGATCAGATCGCTGCAGAGGTGGACGCCGCAAAGGCGGAGCATGGGGCCGAATTCGTCGCCGCGCCGACCTGGGGCCTCGCGACGCGCGCCGCCTTTGCCCTCCATGATCCGGACGTCGCGGCCATCACGCCGACTGTCGATGCCTTCGACTTCTGGTGGGACCAGGCCGCCCATGCCGGCACGGATGCGATCGTCCTCGCCGAACCGAACGACGGCGGACTGATCGCCTGGATGGGCCGCTATTTCGACAGCATCGAACCTGTAGGCTCGATCACACCGGAGCGGTTCGGCCGCCTGATGCAGACCTACGATCTGTTCCTCGCCCGCAATTTCCAGCCGCAGGACAGCACGCCATGACTGCCGGCCCCGCACGTGTGCGGCCGGTACCACTCTGGCTGCTCCGGGGCGCCGTCGCGGCGTTCCTGATCCTCAAGCTCGCCTTTTCGCTGATCGTCCCGCCCAACGAGGACGAAGCCTATTACTGGCTCTGGGGCCAGAACCTCCAGCTCTCGTATTTCGACCACGCGCCGCTCGTCGGCTGGATGCAGGGGTTCGCGCACCTCGTGCTGGGGTGGAACCTGCTGGCGTTGCGCGGCTGGACCTTCGTGACGCTCCTGGGCACCGCGCTCATCTTCCGCTTCTGGGCGAAGCGCCTCGCACCCGACGACTGGCACTACTACTTCTGGGCGACGCTCGCGATCTATCTTGCCTCGCCGCTGCTTTTTGCCATCACCTCGCTCGCCTATCCCGACCACTGGCTGATGTTCTTCTGCCTTTTGTCGGCGCACTGCTTCGCAATCTTCTTCGGCGACCAGATGGACGGGAGGCCGCTCCGCCACCGCTACCTCTATCTCGGCGCGGTGGTCCTCGGTCTCGCGGCGCTGGCCAAGTACAATGCCGTGGTGATGGGGCTGGGCGTTGCGGCCTACGTCGTCTTCAGCTGGCGTTTGCGGCCGCTCCTCGCGAACCCGCACCTCTATCTTGCGGCTTTCGCTTCGGTCGCCATGCTCGCGCCGGTTCTCTACTGGAACGCGACGCACGACTTCATCTCCTTCCGTTTCCAGCTCTGGGAGCGCTACGGGCCCGGCGGGCTCGCGGTGCCAAGGCTCGAGGGACTGCTCGGCTTCGTCGCGGTGTCGGCGCTCTATCTCTCCCCATTTCTCGTCGTGCCGCTCATCGGCTGGCTGCGGCGTCCGGCCGGCGAAGGGTTTGCGGGTGCACTGTCGGGGCTCGGCAAGGCGATCCTTATTGTCTCGAGCCTGCCCATGCTGGCCCTTTCCCTCTACGTGCCGACCGCCCCGCACTGGAACATCATCGCCTTCCTCGTCTTCTTCGGCTTTGCCGCTGGCCACTTCTGGCGCCGCTGGCTGTTGGTTACCCATCTCGTCGTCGGCACGCTCGCGGTCGCGGTCATCTGCGGCTATTACGTCCTCTTTCCGCTATCGTATCCCCCAGGCGCGGGCGGCGAGCGCGAAGCATCCGAGCTTTACGGCTTCAACGACATCGGAGCGCGGATGCTGGAGCTTCAGGCAGAGAACGGCGCGCGCGGTATCGGCGCCGTTTACTTCGGGGCGAGCTCGAAACTCGCCTTCGCGGTAGGCAGTGCCGAGGTCACGAGCTTCACTCCGACGGTCGACGGCTTCGATTTCTGGCGCAACGAAGCCGAAATGACAGGCGGCGATTTCGTCATCCTCGACGAGTTCAGGTCGATCGAGGCGGTTCGGCCGCTGTTCGACCAGATCGTGCCGCTTGAGACGATCAAGGTCGAGCGTTTCGGCCGGCAGATATTCGACTACGATCTTTACCTCGGCCGGAACTACCGCGGGTCGCCTCCCTGACGGTCAGGCCGTGGGCAGGACCGTGAA
>CAYRNE010000293.1:0-4191 GCA_964425245.1 uncultured Devosia sp. | reverse complement strand
TGAATCGCTTGCGCGCCGCTACGACGCGGTCCTCTCCGACGTCTGGGGCGTCGTCCACAACGGCGTCGCCGCACACCCCTCCGCCTGCGATGCCCTGGTGCGCTACCGGCAGGGCGGCGGTAACGTCGTGCTGATCACCAATGCCGCACGTCCTTCCCCGCTGCTCGTCGGGATGCTCGACGGGCTGGCCGTGCCGCGGGGAGCCTACGACGCGATCGTCTCCTCGGGCGACGTAACGCGCAGGCTGCTGGAGGACTATCGCGGACGGACCGTTCACTACGTGGGAACCGCCCGAAACCTTCCCCTGCTCGATGGTCTGGACCTCACGCTCGGCCCGGCCGAGGAGGCCGATGCGGTCGTCATCGGCGATCTCGAACGCGACGACGAGACGCCGGAAATGTACAGCGACCGCATGATGGTCTGGCTCGAGCGCGGCCTGCCGCTGATCGTCGCGAACCCGGATCGCGTGGTCGAAGTGGGCGACCGGATCATCTATTGCGGCGGCGCCGTCGCCGACCTCTACGAGGCGAAGGGCGGCCGCATCCTCATGGCCGGCAAGCCCTATCGGCCGATCTACGACGAGGCTCTGCGGCTCGCCGAAGCGGCGGCCGGCCGCCCGCTCGACAAATCCCGGGTCCTCGCGATCGGCGATTCCGTCCGCACCGACGCGATCGGCGCTGCGAACATCGGCGTCGACCTGCTTTTCATCACCGGCTCGATTCATGCCGAGGAGCTCGATGCCTTCGGCGAGCCCGACCCCGAGGCCATTCGCGCGCTCGTCGCGCCGTCGGGTGCGACCCTCGCCGGCTTCATGCCGCGGCTTGCGTGGCAGGGGTCGGCTGCCTAAAAGGCGCCGTGCGAGAGGGCAAGCGAAGCGTGACAGGGTTCCACCGTGTCTGGGGACTTGAAGGAGTTCCTGCCGGCATCAAGGGAGCGATGGTCGCCATCGGCAATTTCGATGGCCTGCATCGCGGCCACCAGCACGTGCTCAATGCCCTCGGCGAGCGAGCCCGCCGGGCGGGCGTTCCCGCGATCATGCTCACCTTCGAGCCGCACCCGCGCGACGTCTTCGCCCCTTCTCCCTTCATGTTCCGGCTGACGACGGAGGAGCCGAAGACCCGCATCGCCGAAGCGCTCGGCCTCGACGGTATCGTCATCCAGCCCTTCAACCGGGAATTCAGCCAGATCTCCGCCGAGGAGTTCGTTTCGCGATTCCTCGTCGCCGAGCTGGGCGTCAAAGGCGTCACCGTTGGCGCCGATTTCCATTTCGGGTTCCAGCGCAGGGGCACGCCGGAGTTCCTCAAGGCCGCGGGCGCCTCTCACGGCTTCGAGGTCGAGGTCCTCGACCTGCTCGACGAGGGAGACGAGCATGTCTCGTCCTCCCGCATCCGCGAGTCGCTCGCCGAAGGCGACGTCGCCGCCGCGAACCAGCTTCTCGGCTATCACTGGTTTTTTTCGGGGCGCGTTGCGCTCGGTGACCAGCGCGGCCGCACGCTGGGCTTTCCGACGGCCAACATGCCGACGGCGACCGGCTTCAATCTCGCGCAGGGCGTCTATGCGGTGAAGGCGCGGCTTGGCGACCGCCTGCTCGACGGCGTCGCCGGCTATGGCAAGCCGATGTTCAACAATGAGCGCCCGCCCTTCGAAACGGTGCTGTTCGATTTCGACGGCGACATCTATGGCGATGAACTCGCGGTCGCGCTCGTCGGGCACATCCGCGGTCAGATGGTGTTCGACGGCCTCGACAGCCTCATCGCGCAGATGAAGGACGACGCCGCCAGGGCCCGCAAGATCACGGCGGCCGCGCGGCCCCTGAGCCCGCTCGACGCAAAGCTCGGATTCTTCGGGTAATCCGAGGCGGCGGCCGTCACACCAGGGATCGTGCCGGCGACTGCTGCGAGAAGTGCGAGCGCGCGGCGCGCACGATGCCGTTCCCCGCTGCGAGGAACCCGTCGAAACGGCGCGCTCTCAGAGCAGTGTCGATATCCCCGCGGGCACGCCGCCCATGATCGAAAGCAGTGCCTCGAGCTGGGCCTTGCGCAGGGGCGTCCAGTCCGCCGTACGGGAAACGATGAGGTTGGCCTCGCTCTTCATGATCAGCCCGTCCTCGAGCACGCGGAGATTGTTCGCGGCCAGCGTGTCGCCGGTCGAGGTGATGTCGACGATGAGGTCGGCCGTCCCCGCGGCGGGCGCCGCTTCGGTCGCGCCGGCGCTTTCGACGATCCGGTATTCGGCGATGCCATATTTGCCGAAATGGCGGCGCGTCAGGTTCACGTACTTGGTTGCGACGCGGAGCCAGCGGCCGTGGCGGGCGCGGAAATCGGAGGCGACATCTGCAAGATCCACCATCTGCTGCACGTCGATCCACGAATCCGGCACCGCGACGACAACGCTCGCCTCGCCGAAGCCGAGGCCGCGGACGAAGATCACGTTCTCTTCGCCGTTCTCCGAGGCCTCGTGGATCAGGTCGGTACCCGTGACCCCGATGTCGACGCCACCGAGAATCAGCTCGCGCGCGATCTCGGCCGCCGGATAGAAGCGCACCGTGACCTGCGGCTGGTTCTTGATTGAGCCGACATAGGAGCGCGCGCCCCCCGGGCGGGCGATCGTCAGCCGCGACGAGGAGAAGGTCTTGCGGGTCATCTCCTCGAGCCTTCCCTTCGAGGGGACCGCCAGTGTCAACCCGGAGCTAATCTTTGCGCCTCCGCTTCCAGACGTTCGACCCAGAGCGCGCAGCCCGACGCGGTGACGGGTTCCTCCGCCCCCAGCCGGTCGAGCAGCCGATCGTACTCACCGCCCGAGGCCAGGACCTCTCCGTCGCTGCCGGTCATCTCGAAGACGATCCCGGTATAGTAGTCGAGCCGCGGCGAAAAGCTCGCATCGAAGATCACGTCTGCCTTGGGCGAGAGCGCCGCCAGCGCCGCCGCGTGATTGCGCACCTCGTAGAGCGGCTCCTCGAAATCGAAGCCGTGCGCGTGACACATGGCGCCGATCCGGTCGAGCGCGGTCTGCGCGCTCTCCGCGATGGAGAGATATTCCTGCAGCAGCCGCACCGTGCGTTCCGGAATGGGCGCCGCATCGAGCGCCTGCCGTTCAAGATAGCGGTCGGCGATCTCCTCGGGCGTGCGGCTGCCGATCAGGCTGAGTCCGGCCGAAAGCATCGAATCGGTGACGATTTCGATCACCGTTTCGCGGGCGTCGGGCACGTGGCCGGTGGCGCGCACCTCCGGGTTGCTGAGCCGTTCCATGAGCCGCCCCATGGCTTCGGGGTGACCGAAACGGTGGCGGATGCGCGCCTGCCACGCCGCCGGAATTTCGGCCGCCTCGAGGAAGGCTTCGAACAAGCCGACGCCACCCAGCCGGATCGAGGGCGCGGTGATGTCGTAGATGGCGAGCGCCCAGCGGGCGAAGGTCAACACCTGGTCGAGCGCGTTGTTGGCATCGGGCTGGCCGAGCAGTTCGAGTCCCGCCTGCTCGTATTCGACAGGGTAGCCGTCCTGCTGGCGGAAGATGTTGCCCAGATAGGTGTAGGCGGCGGGGACGCCGAGCAGCCCGTCCTCGAGATATTGCTGGGCGATCGGCAGCGTGAAATCGGGCCTGAGGCAATATTCGACGCCGTTCGAGGCGGTGGTGAGAAGCAGCTGGCGGCCGAATTCCTCGCCCGCGAGATCGAAGAACGGATTGGCGGGCAGCAGAAGCGGCGGGTTGACGCGCGTGACGGTGCGCGACTCGACGAGCCGCACGAGCGCCGCGTATCGCTCCGACGCGGATTTCACCGTCGCGCCTCCAGGTATGCCTTGACCGCCGGCAGCGCGGAGACAGCCGCGACGATGGAAGCGAGATCGCCATCGTACTCGAACTGGCCGGGGCGTTCCGACTTATAGGTGGCGTTGTCCTTGATCGCCCGGGCTTCTTCCTTGCCGACGACCAGATCCTTGATCTGCACCTTGCCCTGCTCGCGCTCCTGCGACCCCTCGATGATCACGGCGGGGGAATTGCGGCGGTCGGCGTACTGCACCTGCTTGCCGAAGTTCTTTGTCTGCCCGAGATACATTTCGGCGCGGATGCCGGCGTTGCGGAGCGCCGTGACGATAGCCTGGTAACGGGCGGTCTGCTCGCGGTCGAGAACGAGCACGACGACCGGGCCCACAGGCTCCGTGGCATCGAGGTTGCCGGTGAGCTTCAGCGCGT
>CAYRNE010000292.1:0-4212 GCA_964425245.1 uncultured Devosia sp. | reverse complement strand
CCGCTGCGCGATCTGCATGGTGCGTGCCGGCGAGAAGCCGAGCCGCGAGGAGGCCTCCTGCTGCAAGCTCGAGGTCGTGAACGGCGGGTAGGGATTGCGCCGGGTGGGTTTTTTCTCCACCTGCTCGACACGGAACCGCCCGGCTTCGATGGCGTGCTTCAGCGCCTGGGCCTCGGCCTCGGTCTTGATGTCGAGTTTGTCGGTGACCTTTCCATCGACCGAATAGAGTCTCGCGTCGAACGCCTTGCCCTTCGCATTGAGGCGCGCAGCGACGCTCCAGTATTCCTGCGGCTTGAAGCGCTCGATCTCGGCTTCGCGGTCGCAGATGAGCCGGAGCGCGACCGACTGGACGCGGCCGGCCGACCGCGAGCCCGGGAGCTTTCGCCACAGGATCGGCGAAAGCGTGAACCCGACGAGGTAGTCGAGTGCGCGGCGGGCAAGATAGGCATCGACCAGCGGCGCGTCGATGTCGCGCGGCCGTTTCATCGCCTCGGTGATCGCCGATTTCGTGATGGCATTGAACACCACGCGGCTCACGGGCTTGTCCTTGAGCAGCTTCTTCTGCCGCAGCACGTCGAGCACATGCCAGGAGATTGCCTCGCCCTCCCGGTCGGGGTCGGTGGCGAGGATCAGTTCGTCTGCCGACTTGAGCGCATTGCCGATGTCGCTGAGCCGCTTGCGGGAAGCGGCGTCCACCTCCCAGCTCATCGCAAAGTCCTCCTCCGGGCGCACCGAGCCGTCCTTGGCCGGCAGGTCGCGCACGTGACCGAAGCTCGCGAGGACCTCGTAGTCCTTGCCCAGGTAGTTGTTGATCGTCTTGGCCTTTGCCGGACTTTCGACGATGACCAGTTTCATTCAGCCGCTTTCGAGGAGGGATACCAAAGGAGGCGCAACATGGTGAAGCGGCGGGGGCGTGTCAACTTTGGGGCAGGCGGTCTCGACCCCTTCCCCGAAGGGGAAGTCGCTACCCCGCGGCAGCGCCGATCAGGCCCTCAGGGCGACGAGTTGACCGCTCGACCACTCGATCCGGCCCTCGAGATCGAGGACCAGCAGGAGCGTCTGGGCGGTGCCGGCCGGCAGGCCCGTGCTCTTGATGAGATCGTCGACGGCGACAGGGGTAAAGCTGAGGGCTTCGAGCAGGCGCGCGCGGTCCGAAGCGTCCGGCTCCGCCTCGACCAGCGAGACCTCCGCCTCGCTATCCCATTCCGGTTCGAGTAGCGGCAGGCGCGAGGGATCGGACTCCCGGAGCGCCTCGACGATGTCGGCAGCCGAGAGAACCAGCCTCGCCCCCTGCTGGATCAGCGAATTGCCGCCCTCGGCGCGCTGATCGAGCGGCGAGCCGGGAACGGCGAAGACCTCGCGGTTCTGCTCGAGGGCCAGCCGCGCCGTGATCAGCGACCCCGAGCGCCGCGCCGCCTCGACGACGACCACCCCCAGCGACAGGCCCGAGACCAGCCTGTTGCGACGCGGGAAGTCGCGGGCCCGCGGCTCCCAGCCGAGCGGCATTTCGCTGAGCAGCATGCCGCCGTGATCGACGATTTCCTCGGCGAGGGGGATGTTTTCCTCGGGATAGATGCGGTCGAGCCCGCCGGCTAGCACGGCAACCGTCCCCGTCGAGAGCGCAGCCTTGTGCGCGGCTGCGTCGATGCCCCGGGCCAGTCCCGAAACAACGACATAGCCGGCGGCCCCGACCTCGGATGCGAGCATCCGCGTCAGCTTCTGTCCGGCACTCGACGCGTTGCGCGCCCCGACCATTGCCACTGTGCGCGAAAGGGCGAGGGTTTTGCCGCCGATGACGGAGACGATCGGCGGCGGCCCGTGAATGTGGTGGAGGAGCGGCGGGTAGCCCGGCTCGCAGGACGCGACGAACCGGCCTCCCAGCTTTTCGAGCCCTGCGATCTCGTCCTCGGCCTCGGCCGCGGAATAGATGCGAGGGCTGATCCCGAGCCTGTTGACGATTCGCGGCAGAGCCTCGAGGGCGGCCTCCGCCGACCCCTCGCGGTTGACGAGCTGGCGGAATGATTGCGGCCCGACGTTCTCCGTGCGGATGAGCCGCAACCATGCAAGGCGCTGCACCGGGGTCAGAGGCTTGCCCTCGGACGCGGCCAATGCCGTCACCCGGCCCGGGGCTTTTCTTCGCCGATCTTCGGCTCGGTACCCTTCCAGAGCCGCTCGATGTTTCGCCAGTGCGTCAGCATCAGCGCGACCGACATGAGCCCGCACGCGGCGGGAAGGGCGAGGTCCCCGGTGCCCGGAACCACATAGGCGAAGATCGGCGAGGTTGTGGCGGCGGTCAAAGCCGCGAGAGAGGAGTAGCGGCGGGCAAGGGCGATCACCAGCCAGACGGCGCAGAAGATGAGGCTGACGATCCAGTTGAGGCCGAGCAGCACGCCGATATAGGTCGCGACGCCCTTGCCGCCCTTGAAGTTGAGCCACACCGGCAGGATGTGGCCCGCGAAGGCGGCGAGGCCGGCGACGAGGGCGGCAGTTTCGCCCCAGAAGGTGCGGGCGAGAAGGACCGCGGCGAGACCCTTGCCGGCATCGAGCAGCAAGGTCGCCGCGGCGAGCCCCTTGTTTCCCGTGCGGAGAACGTTCGTGGCACCGATATTGCCCGAGCCGATGGCGCGGACGTCGCCCAGGCCCGCGGCGCGCGTCAGCAGCAGCCCGAAGGGGATCGAGCCGAGCAGGTAGCCGAGCACGATGGCGTAGCCGATGTCCAAGGTCATGCGACGGCCCCCTCGAGCGAGAAAACCCGCTCTCCGGCAACGTAGGTCGCGACCGCTTTGCCGGCAAGCCTTGCCCCCTCGAAGGCGGTGTTCCGGGAGCGGGACCGGAAGTCGGCCTCGTTCACGACCCAGGGGTAGTCGAGATCGATGAGGATGAAGTCGGCGGGCGCCCCGGGGGTCAGCCGTCCGGTTTCCAGCCCCAGGATCTCCGCCGGCCGCTGCGTCATCGCGCGGATGAGCGTCATCAGCGGCACCTCGCCTGAATTATGCAGGCGCAGCGCCGCAGCGAGCATGGTTTCGAGCCCGATCGCGCCGTCGGAGGCATCCGCGAACGGCTGGCGCTTCACCTCGGTGTCCTGCGGATCGTGGTCCGAGTGGATGGTGTCGACGGTCCCCTCGCGGAGCGCCTGGACGACCGCCCGCCGGTCGTCCTCCGAGCGGAGCGGCGGATTGAGCTTGAAGAAGGTCCGGTACGCGCCGACGTCGTTCTCGTTGAGCGACAGGTTGTTGATCGAAACCCCGCAGGTAACCCCCGGCGTCTCGCCCTTGGTCCGGGCCATCAGGTCGACGGACCGGGCGCACGAAACCTGCGCGGCGTGGTAGCGGACGCCGGTGAGTGCGGCGAGTTGGAGGTCGCGCGCCAAGGGGATCGTCTCGGCCTCGGTTGGAATACCCTTGAGCCCGAATACCGTCGCAAAGGGGCCCTCGTTGACGACCCCGGTCCCCGCGAGGCTGTCGTCACGGACGTGATGCACGACCGGCATGTCGAACGTCGCCGCGTAGCTGAATGCCGAGCGCAGGACGGCGCTCGACTGAACCGAGCGTCTTCCGTCCGTGAAACAAACTGCGCCCGCCTCCTTGAGCAGACCGAACTCGGTGATCTCCCTGCCACCGAGCGCCCGAGTGATCGCCGCCGCCGGCAGCACGCGCACGGGGCAGGTGGCCTGCGCCCGGCGGCACAGGTAGTCGATGAGCGCTCCGTCGTCGATCGCCGGCACGGTGTCCGGCATGGCGACGAAGCTCGTCACGCCGCCGGCCGCGGCCGCCTCGCCGGCAGACTGCAAGGTTTCGCGGTATTCGTGCCCCGGCTCGCCGGTGAAGACGCGCATGTCGATGAGGCCAGGCGCAAGCACGAGATGGCGCGCATCGAGACGCTCGGTTCCTTCCGGTGCGCCCGGCGCCTCGCCCGCGGCAACGGCGGCGATGCGTCCGTTTTCGACCAGCATCGCGCCGACGCCGTCGAATCCCGAGGCCGGATCGACGATCCGGGCGTTTTCGACGAGCAGCGGTCTCACGGTTCGCCCTGCGACGAATCGGCCAGCAGCACGTCGAGGACCGCCATGCGGACGGCGACGCCCATCTCGACCTGGTCCGTGACGACCGAACGGTTGCCGTCCGCAATCGCGGGGTCGATCTCGACGCCGCGGTTCATCGGGCCGGGATGCATGACGATCGCGTCCGGCTTCGCCAGCGCGAGCTTCTCCTG
>CAYRNE010000291.1:0-4222 GCA_964425245.1 uncultured Devosia sp. | reverse complement strand
AGTTGGCTGAGGTCGTCCATCAGAAGGGCCAGCGGAACAGGGGAAGCTGAAGAGCAAAGAAGAAGTGGAATACGGCCACTGCGATCCCAACCAAGACGAGAGTGAGTATGAGTCGGCTAGCTATGCTCATTCGGTCGACGGCGAAGGTCGAGGCCACGACCAGCACGACGAGCCCTGGAATCATTCCGAAGTAGCGCGCGACGAAAATGAAGGCACCGAGCGAGCCGAGGACAATGACGAAGCGCCGTGCATCGAACGGCGCAATGGGGCTGCGCACCCTGCTGCCCGCGAGCGCGATGATGATGCCGAGCGTCGCGAGAATGACGCCGAGCGCGGTGGGGAAAAGCCCCGCGCCCATCAGCCGCGCCGTTCCCAGGCCATAGTTAGTCGCGGAGTAAAGCGCTATCCCGCCACCCACCAAGGCCATCAGGACGCCGCCGATAAGATCGCGTTTTTCCAATACTGCATTCATCAGAGCTGCGCCCCTCAGCGCTTACGCCCAAAATGGCGCCAATTTGATAACAACACAGGTTTTGGAAGGTGACAAGCACACTGACCGCGAAACGTCATGGCGAGGTGGGAGGGCGACTCAGTAGTACAAAGACGAGCGGAGCAGCGGTGATCACCAGAAGGATGCGAAGTGTTTGCAGTGTGACGACAAAGGCCGTGTCATCACCTAGTGCCAGGGCGAGGACAGTCATCTCGACCATGCCGCCCGGGGCAATCGAGAGCAACGACGATGTCAGGGTGCCGCCCACGAGTCCGAGCAACAGCCAACCGCCTGCCGCGAGGGTGAGAAGCAGCATGATAGACCAGCCAACCGCCACCACGATGGTGCCTCGCGCGTCGGTCCAACTGATCCCTGCGAAGCGCCCTCCCACCACACAGCCGATCACGATCTGAACCGCGATGATCAGCCATTGGGGCGGAGCGGCCGCGGTCAGGGAGGTAGCATGCACCACCGCGCTAAGAAGCAGGGGGTAAAGCATGGGGCCGGCGGGAATTGGCAAGATCCGACTCAACCCAAAGCCCGCTACGGCGCAAAGGCCCAGCACCAGCCAATCGGTACCGTCAGACCGAATATCGTTCCCAGCTCCGCCCGACGTGCCTAACGAATGGCCCAGCAGGAGCTGCAGCGCGAATGGGGTGACGACAACAATGGTCACGATGCGCACGAAGTGCACGATGACAAGCTTGCCCGTGTCGCCCCCAAAAGAGCCGCCAACAAGTGTCAGCTCTCCAAGCCCCGCCGGCATAGCTGAGAAGAACGCCGTTGGGTGATCGAACTTTCCGAGGAGGCGAAACCACCAGTAGCCAGCAACCCCGATCAGAGCAGTGTAGCCGAAGGCGAAGAGGACCGCAGGCCACCATCCAATCGCGGAGTGCAGGACCGCCATCGTGAAAGCGCTGCCGGCGACGACGCCCACCACCGGTCTTGCTACGTCGCGCACGGGGTTTGGCAACGTCCATTCCCGTCCCAGAAGAATGGCGACGACGGCGGCCGCGGTTAGCGAGCCCAGAGTCCAGGGCAGCGGCGTCTTCAGCAGGTTGAAGAGCGCGCCACCGAGGGCCCCGGTCAACAGCGCGAGCAGGGCGCGTCCGATGGTGGCGGGCATGCGCAAGACCTAGGACGAAGTGCCGGGGCAACGAAGACAATGCCCCGGCACTGGATCAAGACGGGTCAGCTGTCGGAACCGACAAGCTTCTTGGCGATCTCGCTTCGAGCCGCAACAATCCCCTTGAGCGTGGCCGAATCGCCGTAGTTTGCGAAGAGACCCAGGTTTTCAAGGGTCTGTGCAAACTCAGGACTGTCGAGAACCTCGCGCACTGCTGCGTCGATCGCTGCCTTGACGTCGTCGGCCGTTCCGGCCTTCCCGTAGAGCGACACTTCATCGCCGACGAGGACATTGAAGCCGTCCTCGACGAAGGTGTGTACATCGGGATATCGGGGGTCGCGTTCGTCCTGGCCAAAGGCAATGAGACGCACGTCTCCGGTCTGCATGAACGGGATCGCCGTGGTGAGCGAAACGACCGCCGCATCTACGTGACCGCCGGCGACCAGCGCCGTCTGCTCGGAGGCGGCGCCGGAGGCCACCGGAACGGCCGCAATCTCGATGCCAAGTTCCCGGTTCAGCTGCTCGACAGCGGACCAGCCCTGCGACCCGACCGCACCAAAGGTCATCGTTATGGTGTCGGCATTCTCCTTGGCCCAGGCCATGAACTCGGCAGGCGAGTTCACCGGCACGTCCTTGTGCACCACCATGGCCTCGACAAGATTGGTGATCCGGACCAGCGGCTCGAAGTCACTTGCCGAGTCATAGGTTACCTCGTTGAGCAACGGGACGGTGGAATGCGCACTGGTGCTCGAAATGAGGAGCATCTGCCCATCCGTGGTCGCGTTGTCGTTGAAGTACATCACGCCCACTGAAGCGCCGGCTCCCGGGTGGTTTTCCACAATCACGGGTACACCGATGACCTTGCTGAGCGGGTCGGCGAGCGCGCGGGCCACGGTGTCGTTACCTCCGCCGGCACCATAGGGCACGATGATAGTAACCGGGCCATTAGGCCAAGCCGATTGCGCGAGGGCCGCCTGCGTACCGAACGATAGCAGCGCGGCTGCAGTGAGGACTCTCAAAAGCTTCATAGTGTCTCCTCCTTGGGAACGCCCCGTTACCTAGACTCTCTGGCGCTGCGACTCGGGGCCAGTCTCGCCAGCTCGGCCGCGCCGCGACCGGCGATACGGCCGAACACCGCGCCGGACACGAGGCCCGAGCTGCCAGGATAGTTGCGGTAGAAGAGTCCGCCGACCATCTCTCCCGCTGCAAACAGATTGGGAATCGCCTTGAGGTCTTCGTTGAGGACCTCCGCCAGCGAGCTGATCCTCACACCGCCATACGTGAAGGTGATGCCCGCGGTGACCGGGAAGGCGTGATAGGGCGGGGTGTCGACCTTCTGCGCCCAGTTGGTCTTATCGATCGCAAGGCCTTCGGTGCGTCGCCCGTCTTTGATGGTGTAGTCGACCGGTCTGTCCTCGATCACTGCACCGTTGAACTCGGCCACCGTTGCGGCAAGGGCCTCCGGATTCAGTCCAAGCTTGGTCGCGAGCTCCTCGACGGTCTCCGCGACGACATGGGTTGCCTCAGGGATGCGGTAGGAGTGATCCAGCAGATCAATGGTCCTACTGTCGAAAATCTCGTAGGCGACGCAGCCGGGCTGACGCAGGATCGCATGGCCCTGGGTTGAGTAGGTGAAGGCACGAAAATCGAAACCTTCGTCGATGAAGCGTTGGCCTTCGTTGTTGACGATGATCGAGTAGTAGTAGCAGTCCTTGCCGTGAAGCTCGTTGAGATCGCGGTCTTCTCCGAAGGCAGGGGCGCTGACGTCCTGAGCAATGGCGTGGCAGCCGCTCCAATTGCCATAGGCGAGGGCGCCGGCCTTGAGTGCCATCTTTAGGCCGAGGCCGGTGTTGTGCGGCGTTCCGCGCACCTTGGCGAGATCCCAGTTCGGTCCGAGATGCTGTGCACGCATCTGCGGATTGGCCTCGAAGCCGCCGCAGGCGAGCACCACTGCGCGCGCAGAGAGGGATCGCTCCGCGTCGCCATTGCGGACCTGCACACCCGTCACAGCGCCATCGTTTACAATAAGGTCGAATGCGGTCGTCTCATAAACGACCTCGACGCCCAGGCGCTCAATTGCCCTCCACTCGGCGTCGATGAGTCCCTTGCCTTGTCCGTCAGACCGGATTGAGGCATCGCGCGGATTGTAGGTGATGCCGCCAACGGCGACGCCCCGCCGGTCAAGATGCGAGACAAACCTTACCCCGTGCGTGGCCAGCCACTTCAGCGTGTCGAAGCCGTTGCCGGCCATGATGTCAATGAGTTCGGGATCGCTGAGGCCGCCGGAGAGGCGTTGAATGTCAGCAACCATCTGCTCTTTGGTGTATGGGGTGAAGGCCAGCTGGTCGGCGTTCTCTCGCAGTTGGGGAATCAGTGTGAAGAGTTCTTCGGATGAGTAGAGCGGCACGCGCATGGCGCCGGCCGTGAAGGCGGAATTTCCGCCGCGCTCTTCATAAGAAGCCTTCTCGACAATAAGGACCGACGCGCCATTCTCGCGAGCCGAGATCGCGGCACATAATGCTGCATTGCCTGCGCCAACCACGACCACGTCCCACGCCTGTTTCCAGGGCACTTCAGTTGTCTCTCATAAGTCGGGCGGCTCGTTC
>CAYRNE010000290.1:0-4227 GCA_964425245.1 uncultured Devosia sp. | reverse complement strand
GATGTTCTGCGCCAACTGCGGCAGCCCGACGCTAACGCAGCTGCCCGCCAACAGTCCGGTGGCCGACTTCGCCTGCCCGGTCTGCAACGACCAGTATGAGGTGAAGAGCAAGAAGGGGCTGAGCCTCGGCAAGTCGGTCATGGACGGCGCCTACGACGCGAAGATCGCGCGTCTCACGTCGCTGACCAATCCGCACCTGATGCTGCTTAACTACGACCACATGGCACGCGAGGTGCGCAACGTCTGCATCGTGCCCAAGCACTTCTTCGTGCCCGAGATCATACAGGCGCGGACACCACTGAGCCCAACCGCACGAAAGGCCGGCTGGCGCGGCTCGAACATCCTGATCGGCAATGTGCCGGAGGCGGGCCGCATCTTCGTCCTGCGCAACGGTGTGCCGGAAGCGAAGGACGACGTACTCGCCAAGTGGAAGAGCACGCTGTTCCTGCGCCGCACCAGCGTCGAAGCGCGGGGCTGGCTGATCGAGGTGATGCGCGCCGTGGACGCCATCGGGCGGCGCGAGTTCGAGCTGGGCGAAGTCTATGCCTACGAGCAGCAGCTGAGCGCGATCTATCCCGGCAACAACAATGTGCGTCCCAAGATCAGGCAGCAACTGCAAGTATTGCGCGACAATGGCTATCTGGAGTTTCTTGGCGGCGGCCGCTATCGTCTGCGGGGGTTTGCATAGCAACCTCGTGGTGAGCGTGTCGAACCACGTGGTTGCGGGCTCAGTGCGTGTCGCCCTCGTGGTTCGACAAGCTCACCATGAGGGCTTAGGGCAGTCCGATGTTTGGGGAGGCATTCGCATGGCCTGGTTCCTGAACCACTACCATTGCGACGACTGCGGTGCCGACTGGGAGGACGAGTGGTCCTGCTGCTGCGACGACGACTGCCCCGAATGCGGCTCGCGCCACTGGTCGCCGGTCGCGAGCGACGACTTGACGTTTGTTATCTCGGAAGACGACAACGGCTTCGCGGTTTTCGAGTCGCCGCGAACCGCCGAGGACAAGCCGCGGTATACGCGGGTTGCGGTGGCGCCGAGTGCGGAGGCCGCTACGGCGTACATCACGTAGCGGCAGGCGGCGTATTGGGATTGAGGAACCGCTCCCGTGTGCCCCGATGGTTCTACGTGGGTCGCGCACCGAAAGCTCACGTCAGGTTCGGCCGAGCCGAGTGAGGATGTGACTGACAATCGTGCGCGATTCATCGATGCTCGCGAGGATCGTTCCCGACTTGCGGGTAGAGGCGAAGTCGAGGCCCGGGAAGTAGAGCCCGGCCACGGAGCCGACGCAGTCCGTGTGCTGTGGCTGCCGGTCCGCCCCAAACGCGCCGGGGACTTTCAGCCAGCTGTAGTCGCCCTCGAAGCCTGTGCACCAAATGATTGTTCCGATGCCCTCGGACGCGAGGTCGAGCGACGTAATTGGTGGACATGGAATGACCGGAGCGACGGCCTCGGCGGGATCGGTGGTCGCGGGCGGCGCGTCAATGTTGTTGCGCTCGATGTAGTCGTCGATCCGTCCGCGTACCTGTGCGGAGGCCTCGTCGGCGAAGCGGATGTTCTCGGCGACGTCATCGGAGAAGGTTAGTGCCCCACCCTCGGCTCCCGTCAGGCGCCCGAGCAGGACGGCGCCCCGCGCGCTGAGCGACTGAAGACTGAGAGTCTCGACTGCGCCCTGTAGTGGCCGAGCGAGGATGGTACCGTCCGGCTGTACGAAGTCCTTTCGCCGCACGTCGAGCGCCCCCATCTCCACCAGCCACAGGGCGAGGTTGCGGCCCCGGTAGCTGTGTGGGATGCGGCCGATCCGGCCGGTTGCGAGGAAGACCTGCCGGCCACCAACGAGAAGGTCCTCGGCGATCTGGCCGCCGGACTGCCCACTGCCCACCACCAGCACCGCCCCGTCGCCGATCGCCGCGGCCGACCGGTAGTCGGAGGCGTCGATCTGGCGGACGGAGGGATCGATTTGCCGCGCCAGAGGTGGCCGCCGGGGTCGGTTCAGGCTGCCGCTGGCGAGAACCACATTGCGGGCCCTCAGCGTGCGGGCCGGCGTCGTGACGCGGTAGCCGTCCCCCTCCGGGGCGACTTCTGTGACCGCCTCGCCGGTTTGCACCGGCAGGCCGTGCCGCGCGACGTAACCTTCCAGCATGCCGACGAACTCGTCGCGGGTCATTGCCCCTTCCGGATCGTCGCCGTCGTAGCGGTCGCCCGGCATGACCGTCAGCACCCGGGGGATGTTGAAGCGGAAGGAGTCCCAACGTTGCGTGCGCCAGGTCTCGCCGATGCGCGCGCGCTCGAGGACGACATGCCGCGCCCCGGACTTACTGAGGCCATGGCTCACTCCGAGACCCGCCCAGCCCGCACCGATGACCACCGCGTCGAGGACGTCACTCATCCTGCTACCCCCAGGCCGACGCCGCAATGTCTAGCAGGTCGGATGTACGGGCACGAGACGGTGTTTGGTCATGAAAACCGCGACTTGCGCGGCGATGGTGAGGCCAACGAGATCCATGGTCGTGGTGGACGGCAGAGCCGCAATATCCCCACCCTTGCCAATTTCGCCGCATCGGATCAGTCTCAGCTGCCGGCTTCGGCCGGTGGGGCTCCTGTCATCCTGTTGAGGCAAAGGGGGACGTTCGGGCCATGATCGCAGACGATGGAATTTCGGCGGGCGCGCGCTCCGCAGCCGAATTGCGCGCGGCGCGGCCGGGCCGACTTGACCGCCGCGCGTTTCTGCTCAGCTCCGCCGCCGCGCTCGGCGCCGTGGCGCTCGGCGGTTGCTCGGGCGGGGCCATGAGCCTCGCCCAGGCGGAAAAGCACTACGGGCCCGTGCCCGACGAGCGCTTCCCGATCCCGGCCGTCAACCTCAACAAGGTCAATCCCAAGTATTTCCGGCGGACCGTGAGTTACGCCAGCAAGGAAGCGCCCGGGACGATCATCGTCGACCCGAAGAACCACTATGTCTATCGCATCGAGGGCGACGGGCTCGCGACCCGCTATGGCGTGAGCGTGGGGCGCGACGGCTTCCGCTGGACCGGGGAAGCCTATGTGGGCCGGAAGTCCGAATGGCCGATCTGGACGCCGCCCAGGGAGATGATCGAGCGGCAGCCGGAAGTCGCCAAATACGCGGGCGGCATGGCGCCGGGCCTCGACAATCCGCTCGGCGCGCGGGCGCTGCATCTCTACCAGGACGGCGTCTACACGCTTTATACGCTCTACAGCACCATCCAGCCCGAAACGATCGGCAAGGGCATTTCGAGCGGCTGCATCGGGCTGCTCACCCAGGACATGCTGGAGCTCTACGAGCGGACGCCGGTGAACACGAAGGTGATCGTGCTGAAGGCTTAGGGGGTCCTCATGAAGGAGGCGCGGCGAGGCCGAGGAAGACGAAGGCGGCGCGGTTGAAGCGCAGCATGTCGTCGTCGCCGAGCCGGCCAACCATCGTGCCGAGACGGGATCGCGGGACAGTGGTGATCTTGTCGACCATCAATCGGCACGGTTCCATGAGCCCGTTCGACGGGCTCGGCGCAACAGCGAGCCGGAAGAGCGGCGCGTCGGTGGGGTCGCTGGTGAAGGCGCAGATGGTGACCGATCCGGTGGCGTCGAAACTGTCGTCCTGGTCGATGACCGCCGGCCGCGGCTTGCCGGCGTAACCGGAACCGCCTGCGACGGTCCAGATTTCACCGCGCTTCACTGCCCGGCCATTCCGAAACCGCGTCGATGTACGCCTGATCGTCGCCTGCGGCGGCGCTTGCCGCAACGGCGGCAGACTGCTCGTGCGCTGCGCCGCGAAAGGCCGCCGCCCGCACGTCGGGCACCCAAATCTGGATCGGTCTCAACCCCTGCGCGCGCAGACGCTCGCGGTGCGCGCGCACCTTGTCGCGTGGCGATCGGGGAGAGGAAGACGCCGGCATATCCTGGCCTCCTGGTTACATGTAACCATAGCAACTCGGCCGTATGATTTCCAGTGGGTCGTCCGAAGCCCGGCTCCCCGAGGCGCGCCTCGTGTACGGGAACGACCGAAGGCACCAAGGCCTGTTGCGCCGGTGGCCGGGGTCCGCTCCGCCGCGCCGTACCTCGCGCTCTGAGTTGCCCCCGCTTCGCATCGGCTTCCCACCAACCGCCGATTACCGCTCCAGCTTCTTGTAGCTCATGCGGTGCGGGTTGACCGCGTCCGGGCCGAGCCTGCGCATCTTGTCCTTCTCGTAGTCCTCGAAATTGCCCTCGAAGCA